>JABSRY010000535.1 GCA_013214985.1 Hyphomicrobiales bacterium | reverse complement strand
AGTGCGGGTTTGTCGATAATCTCCCTGTTCCAGGTAAATAAGGATCTTTAGATGATCAATTTTTCCCCAGGCCTCAGCGTAAGCATTGCCGCAAAAACCATAATCCATCACACGGGCCTTATTCAACAAATCCAGCGCTTCATCTCGGGTAATCACATCGGTGATATACCTAAAATCAACTAATTTTACAATTTCCTTAGGCGACATCTCACCAACCAATCGCCATACAGGCTTATTGGCCTCCTTGGCCATTAAATCCCAAACAGCATTTACCACCGCGCCCGTTGCTAAATGTATAGCCCCTTTATCTGGGCCAATCCACCGCAACTGGCTGTCACCCGTAATATAACGCCAAAACCGCCCCATATCTTCCCGCATCCAATCAAGGTCTAGCCCAACAATCAGTGGCTTCAGGGCATTAATGGCAGTAATACAAATTTCATTTCCGCGCCCAATGGTAAATGTTAAACCGTGCCCTTCAAACGCACCATCGGTTTCCAATATCACATAAGCCGCGCTATAATCTGGGTTTGGGTTCATCGCATCAGAACCAGCAAGCGTTTCCGATGTCGGAAACCTCAAGTCATAGGTTTTAAGATTGGTTATTTTTACCATTAGCCATTCACCACATTCTGGTTTTGCACGCCCAAACCCTCAATACTTAATGCCATTTTATCGCCATTTTTAAGATAAACTTCTGGCTTTTGCCCTAGACCAACCCCTGGGGGCGTCCCTGTCGAAATCACATCACCAGGTTGCAAACTCATAAACTGAGATAAATGCGCGATAATCGTTGCAACACCAAAGTGCATAGTTTTAGTCGATCCATTTTGATAACGATGCCCATTAACCTCTAAATACATAGCTAATTTTTGTGGATCGCCAACTTCGTCACGCGTTACCAACCACGGGCCAATCGGGCCAAACGTATCGCAAGATTTACCTTTAATCCATTGCCCCGAACGCTCTAACTGAAAAGCCCGTTCCGACAAATCATTTATCACACAATAGCCTGCAACATAATTAAGCGCATCTTCTTCGCTAACATATTTAGCGTGCTTACCAATCACCACACCAAGCTCCACTTCCCAATCGGTTTTTTCCGATCCGCGCGGAATCTCAATATCATCATTTGACCCACAAATTGCAGATGTTGCTTTTGCAAAAATAATAGGCTCATTTGGTAATTTCATGCCCGATTCAGCCGCATGGTCAGCGTAATTCAAACCAATACAAATAAATTTACCAACATTGCCTACACAGGCAGCTATTCGAGGTGATCCACTTACCAAAGGTAATTCTTCAAGTTCAAATTTACGAATTTTATCAAAGACTTTGTCACTTAATTCCTCACCCGCAAAATCACCAACAATAGCCGATAAATCTCTAATTTGACCTTCATCATCTAAAATACCAGGTTTTTCAGATCCTAGTTCACCATAACGTAATAATTTCATTTTTATTCTCCAATAATTTAAATCGACCAACCGCCGTCTATCGCATGGGTTTGTCCTGTCGTAAATCCGCTATCATCGCTGGCTAAATAAAGTGCCAATGCAGCAATTTCTTCTGTTTTACCAATGCGTTCCATAGGTTGTCGCGCAATAAATTCTTTAAGCGCCTTGTCATAGTCACCCATTGCGCGTAATCGGTCATGTAACGATGGGCTGTCGACTGTTCCTGGGCAAATGGCATTACACCTTATGCCTTGGGTTACGAAATCAGCAGCAATAGCCTTGGTCATACCAATAACTGCGGCCTTAGATGCACAATATACAAACCTGTTTGGCACGCCTTTAAGTGACGATGCAACAGAAGACATATTGATAATAGATCCCTTACCATGTTCAAGCATAGCTGGGATAACCAGCCTATTAATGCGGTACATAGCCTTAACATTTAAGTTAAATGAAAAATCCCAAGCATCTTCATCACATTCCAAAATAGTGCCACTATGTACATAACCCGTGCAGTTAAATACGACATCCAAGCGGCCAATTTCTGCCAATGTATTTTTAACCACGTCGCCATCTAAAACATCCATAAGTACCGTATTTACATTTTCTATTTTGTCCAATGTCCGCAAACTTCTGGCGTTTATATCCGCGGCATAAACTTTTGCACCTTCAGCAGCAAATAGTTCAACCGTAGCACGTCCAATGCCCTGCCCTGCTGCGGTAATTAAAACGGTTTTACCCGATAAACGTCCACGTTTTTCAATCATTATTTTGCTCCATATAAAATACTTCAGTCATTTCCGCCCACTGTTGGTTGGCATTTAAATTTTCAAACGGGTTTTGGCATGGGTCTGTTAAAGCCCACCATTCCTGCGTATTGGGATCAATCGCCATTTTTGCCATATCTACAGCAAAATCATCTCCCCAATATTCCATATAACCAAACAATAAATTCTCTGGTACACGCAAAAATATT
>JABSRY010000534.1 GCA_013214985.1 Hyphomicrobiales bacterium | reverse complement strand
ACCACCAGTCCTGAGATGACTGTTGATTTATTATATGAAGAAAAAATTGATATTTTGATGGCTTGTGATCATCCCTTAACTAACTACAAAGAGGTTCCCCACACAGAATTGCTTAAGTATCCTCAAGTGGTATTTAAAGACGGTTATGGGATGCAGAGATTACTACAGGAATGGTGTTCAACTTATAATTTAACCATCAACGCAGTGATGGAATTGAATACCCTAGACGCTTTTCGCGGAGTAGTCAGACAAGGAGAAATGGTCGCCCTGTTACCAGAAACCGCTTTAGTAGAAACTAAAAAAGACAGCAGTTTGGCGGTGCGTCCTTTAGTTCCTATGGTAGATGAGTCTAACCCAAAATCTCCTCAACAATTAACCCGTCAAGTGGTTTTAGTGTCCACCAGCGATCGCATAAATATTCCTCCCATTGCTCATTTTTGCCATCTGGTTCGTCAACAGGCTGAAAATTTTAACGATCCCACCGTTAACTAAATGTCGGGAGAAGTCCCTCACTATAGCTAAGGCGGACACATCGAACCGTAGGTGAGTACCGCCGAACGCTTAGTGATGGGATGAATCCCGACCAATATATTAACGTGCGACAGAACAACCTTGCCCAGATAACTTATGTTACCATTTTAGGAATCTTGTGCTAACATGAGACTATGACTCTAACACTGAACTACACATACAGGATTTATCTTGATAGCAAGCAAGAGGCGATGTTATCTGAATGGCTAGAAATTTGTCGCCGTTCATACAACTATGCTTTGCGTGAGTTGAAGGATTGGATTGCTTCTAGGAAGTGTCCAATAGATCGGTGTTCTTTAGAGTCAGAATATATAATGTCGGCTGATTATCCTTTTCCAAGTTATCATCAGCAACAAAACCAATTACCAAAGGCTAAAAAAGTATATCCTGAGCTATCTAAAGTCCCAAGTCAAGTCTTACAAACAAATGTTAGAAGACTTCATGATGCTTGGGACTTTTTTCGTAATCGAGGGTTCGGCTTTCCTCGGTTCAAGAAATATGGACAAATGAAGTCTTTATTGTTTCCTCAGTTTAGAACTAACCCTTTGACTGGATGGCAGATAAACTTGCCAAAATTAGGAAAAGTACAAATAAATCTTCATCGTCCAATCCCTGATGGTTTTGTTATCAAACAGGTAAGAATTATCAAAAAGGCTAAGGGTTGGTTTGCTGTAATCAGTATCCAATCTGATCTAACTTTACCTGAAATAGAGACACCATTTGGGCATTTTCTTGGCCTTGATGTTGGACTTTCTAGCTACTTAGCAACCTCGGATAATTATGTAGAAAAAGGACGTAAATTCTTCAAAACCGAACACCGTAGGCTTAAAGTGCTACAACGTCGGTTAGCAAGGAAACAGAAGCGTTCTAAGAACTACGAAAAAGCCAGAAAGAAAGTAGAAAAGCAACATAATCATATTGCTTTCAAACGTAAAGATTACCAGTTCAAATTAGCTCATAAAGTCTGTGATATGGGAGATAGTATCTTCATGGAAGATATTGACTTTCGTACTATGGCTAAAGGCTTTTTGGGCAAACATACCCTTGATGCAGGTTTCGGGCAATTCAGGGATATTCTGAAATATATTTGCAAGGTAAGGGGCAAGTATTTCGGATTAGTTGACCATCGTGGAACCAGTCAAACTTGTCCTAATTGTCGTGCAGAAGTCAGAAAGACCTTATCTGATAGGTTTCATGCCTGTCACGAATGCGGCTATGGGGTTGACTATTTTGTTGACCGTGACGTGGCCAGCGCACAGGAAATCTGCAATCGGGGGATAGAATCTACTACCCTGGGACTCAGGGGAAAGGAAACCGTCTGTCAAGTCGAGGTGTCGGGGGTGATGAGCCTAGATAACTGGCGTAGGGGTTTACCTCTGTGGGCAGAAATATCCCCGATGCGAGTTGGGAAGCCCACGCTATACTGCTCTTAGCAGTTAGCGTGGGAGGATGTCACGTGTTCGATTACTTTGCGAGAAGTTTCAGAATAATTCCCATTTAACTTACTTTTCTTCCTCCACGACTTTCAATCAATACTTTAACATCAAAATGATATTCTTGTTCACTTTTTTCAGGAAAGGAGTTCTTTAAATTGGCGAAAACTACTTTTTTTCTATAACCTAACATACGGTACAGTACAATGTATAAAAAATCGGAAAGCAAATACAACAACCGATAAGGCAATAAGGATATAGGAATAAGGATTAGATAGTAAAAAGCCTTTGTAATCATTGGTGCAAATGTATAATTATTCAATTAAATTTTATTAGGTTTGTATACTTTAAAAATATAGCATATGAATCACCATAAGTTCCAACAGATTCTGTCCATCGAATTTCAGCAATATCCCCGCTATAAATTGGTTTTCCTTTTTCATCATATCCAACAAAACAATAATTAACAATTTTATCACCAAAT
>JABSRY010000533.1 GCA_013214985.1 Hyphomicrobiales bacterium | reverse complement strand
TACATAAGGTATTGCTGGCAGGTAAAAAAGCTGTTGGCGTACGATATGAGCGTAAAGGAAAAGTTTTCGACGTTAGTGTTGAAAAAGAAGTTATTTTATCGGCGGGGCCTATTGGCTCACCTCATCTTTTGCAACTCTCAGGAATTGGTCCTAAAAAGGTGCTTGAAGACGCGGGCATTGAAGTTAAACATGATTTGCCCGGTGTCGGTCAAAACTTGCAAGATCACCTGGAGTTTTATTTCCAGTTTAAGTGCAAAAAACCGATTACGCTTAATGGCCAGTTAGGCTTGTGGAATAAATTTTTAATTGGTAGTCGTTGGTTCTTCACCAAAAAAGGCTTAGGCGCGACCAATCATTTTGAGTCTTGTGGTTTTATTCGCTCTAAAAAGAATGTTGAATGGCCAGATTTACAATACCACTTCTTACCGGCAGCAATGCGCTACGACGGTAAAGAAGCTTTTGCCGGTCACGGATTTCAGGTGCATATTGGTCATAATAAACCAAAAAGTCGCGGTTTTGTTAACGCGGTGTCCGACGATCCTAAAGCACATCCACAAATACGTTTTAATTATCTTGAACACGAAGCAGACCGTGAAGGTTTCCGCGCCTGTGTGCGTTTGACCCGAGAAATTATTCACCAGAGTGCGCTTGATGATTATCGAGGTGAAGAAATTCAACCCGGCATTGATGTACAAACTGATGAAGAAATCGATGCCTTTGTCCGTCAATTTGTTGAAAGTGCCTATCATCCTTCGTGCTCATGCAAAATGGGCACAGATGAAATGGCTGTTGTTGACTCAGACACTAAAGTCCATGGTATTGACGGATTACGGGTTGTTGACTCGTCAATTTTTCCGACTATTCCAAATGGTAATCTTAATGCGCCAACCATCATGGTTGCTGAACGCGCGGCGGATCTTATTCAAGGCCATGAAACACTAACACCATCTTCGGCTGCTGTGCACATTGCGCCTAACTGGCAACAGCAACAACGTGCCAACCCGCCAAAAAGAAAAATCAAAAATTAAGCTAACAACTATTCAATCGTGAGTACTCTTTCAGGGTTTAACTATCGTCATCAACATTGTCTGTAGCGTTGATATGGTGACTATAGTTAAAATTTGAAGCCTATACTAAGTGGACTGATTTATTGATCCTCTTGCTGTTGTTTAGGTGATACCGAGTGCTCTAACTATAATAAGTAAAGAGGAGTAATACGTGTTTACATTCATTAAAAAAATTATCGGGGGGCCGTTATGACCCCATGGTTATCTGCTGGGATTTTATTTACCTTTGCCGCCATTGCCTTTGTGTTATATCGCTGGGGAAATGTTCGCTGTGTTGGGGTAACACCCGTTAAAACATTCACCTTTATTGCAATTTTATTTACCTCAGGCCTTGATGTTGGCCTGATCATGTTCCCTTTAACGGAGTTTGCTGGATATGCTGATCTAGCTGCCAGTCCTGAATATGGCTTCACTAACCCGTTAGCTATTGAATTTGGCTTCTGGGCGTTTCTTATCTGGGGTTTCTACTTTCTAACCTGTTTTTACTTCTGCGTGATTGAGCCACGGGTGCAATTTTTCGAAATTCCATTAATCAAGCTAATTAATAATGTTGTTATTATTGGTACCTGTGCCTTTACTGCGTATTTATTACTAAGCAATTTACCTTGGTATATACCTGAGCTGGGTGATGGTGAATCCCTTATTGGCAGTTTCTATCTAATCGTCTTCTTAGTCATAGCGGCCGCTGTTTATTCTAGTACCAGTATTCGTTATGTACGTTTGTTGAGTTTGGCAACCTCTTGGCTGTTTATTGCCCTGATAGCGCTAATGTGGGGAGGTGCTTTTCTTGTCGAAGGCTCAGGCATTGGTGAATTTGCTAATACGTTTGCCTTGCTTGGCGGTTACTTTGGTAATATCCATGAATTTGTCTTACCTTTAAATGATTATCATGAATTCTACCTGTATTGGTGGTTTGCATGGAGCATTATGATTGGCCAATTTACCGCCCGCTTTGTTGGTGGTTTGCGTACTTACCAAGTTTTGCTAGCTATGTTGGTATTCCCGTCTATTCCTATCGCGATATGGTTTACCGTGTTGTATTACTACAGCGCTAACGGTCTGGAAACTGCTGGTTTTTATAATATAGCGATGGCAATTGTTGGCGTCACCTTTGTTATTAACTCACTCGATTCATTGATTCGTTTATATACAGATAACTTGAATTTGAGTGTCAGTCGAGTGGGGCGAGTGAAATACTTTTTGGGTAATCTCATCGCGCTAAGCTTACTTACGCTGTTATTCAAATTGGACTTCTTGCAGATCCAATGGGTTGGCGCCGTAGTTATCGGGCTATTTTTCACTTGTTTTGGTTATATTATATTGACCAAGTTTAAAGTGGTCAGCGAGATAGAATGTTCACCGAAAGAAAATAAAATCGATTTTAATAA
>JABSRY010000532.1 GCA_013214985.1 Hyphomicrobiales bacterium | reverse complement strand
ATAGCAACCATCACTATCGCAACCGTTTGCGTTAACAACGCCAAGAACAACCTAGCTTTTAGCGGTAACATTAACGGAATTAAATCAACATTTACGTGCCCACGAATACTCTGAACATAAGACAAACCAATAAGAGTAGCCGAAATAATTAAATATATAACCGCCTCAGTTTGCCAAATGGTTGATTGATTCAACACAAACCTGACAAATATCATTTGGCAAGTAATGCCGACATCAATTACAATCATGCTCGCAGAACACCACCCCGCGATGGTCGACATGTAATTAACAATTTTAAGAAAATAACTATCGCCTGTTTTAATAACGAAAGCAGAACCATGTTCAGCCATTTACTATCCTTTCAATGGGCAATTAGGCGATGCGTAAAACGGCATCGCCTTAAAATATCATTTTACTGCAAGCGCCATGTCTAACAGTTCTTGCCCGCCCGAAACATTTTCTACAAATTTTGCATAAGATGTTTCTTGCGCAATAGCACGCCAAGCTTCAAAGTCTGCTGTAGACATTTTTGCAATTTCTACCCCAGCCTTTTCAAACACTCTCACAGAATCGGCATCCTGCTTTTTGGCCTCAGCCAAATAATAGGCTTGCGCTTCTGCAGATGCATCACGGATCGCGGTTTGTTGCGCTTTGGTTAAACTTTCAAATTTAGATTTATTCATCAGTAAAGGTTGATACATAAACCATAACGATACTTCACCCGCTGGCGTATAGCATTTCACCTGCTCATAAATACGGTAAGATACAAATGACGATGACGAAGTATTGGCCGCACTTAAAACGCCCGTTTGCATGGCATTATAAATTTCAGATGATGCCATCGATGCAATAGATGCACCTGCGCCTGCCAACATTTGTTCAAATGCTTTTCCCGCCGCACGTGTTTGCAATCCTTTCACATCATCTGGTTTAGTAATGCATTTATCTTTGCCCGCAAAACCACCCGCCAAATAACCATGAACCAATACCATTATGTCATCATCGGCCATTTTCTATTCTAGCGCTTTCATAAATGGCGATGCACTTAAACGTGCTGCATGATCATGGTTTTTAACCAAGCCGGGCATTAATGTTAAATTATATGCAGGCTGTTGCCCACCCGCATAAGACAATGGCAAAACAACCATATCCACAAACCCACGGCTAAGCGGGCTATATTGTTCTCTTGGTTTAAACAATGATTTTGAACCAAATATTTTAATATCTAAATCCACATTGGCCGCGGCCACTTTATCGGCGACAATTTGCGCTACTTTATGGCGAATGTCTTTATTCGACCATTGGTGCGATAGCCGCAGCGTTTCAGCCGAAATCACATTCACACTCGACATCAAAGCGACAGCAGTCGCTGCAATTAATAATTTATTTTTTAGTTTCATTATTCTTCCCTCTAATTAAATTTAAACCTCTACATGCCTCCCGCGGCAGCCACCCTTTTATTCAACTCAGAATGTACTGGAAGCCACCCTAAATCATTATTGTATTCTAAATCAAGTATTTTGTATACAATAATGCCATTGTTGATTTTTATTACTTCATATAGTAAAAGAAATTATGGCATTAAATAAAACAGACAAAATAGTAGAAGAGCTCGAACATCTAATATTAATGGGTGAATTTGAAGCAGGTGAACGCTTAGATGAAATTAAGCTAGCCGAACGTTTTGGCGTATCCAGAACACCTATTCGTGAGGTATTTCAAAAACTTGCCTTATCAGGTTTAATAGAGCAGTTGCCAAGGCGCGGTGTCTTTGTAAAACAACCCGCCCCCCTTGAGCTGCTAGAAATGTTCGAGGTCATGTCCGAATTAGAAGCATTATGTGGTCGCTTTGCCGCAGAGCGAATTTCAGAAGATGCCCTTACCCTACTAAGTTTAGAAAATGAAAAATGCAAAAAAGCCGTCGAAGACAATGACGAAGCCGCATATTATGATCATAATAAGACCTTCCATCAAATCATTTACAAAGAGTCTGGTAATAGTTTTTTAATGCAAGAAACCATTCGTTTACAAAGACGGCTAGGGCCTTACCGCCGCATTCAATTACATGTTCGCGGGCGCATGAAACAGTCCATGGCCGAACATATAGCAATTGTTCAAGCGTTGGTCGATGGCGATGCAAACCGCGCAGAAGCTGCCCTCAGAAGCCATGTCGCAATTCAAGGTCAAAAGTTCCAACATCTGCTAGCCAACCTATAATTTCGTCTGCTAATGGGGGCGGTACCGCTCCAAAAAATTGCCAACTTCAGCAACATCCTTGCCAATAAATTCAGAAATTTGTGCCAGTGTAATGGCTTTAAAACGCGTCAATATCAATTGTTCAGCATCATTAAATACTTCACCAAGCGCCAAATTAACCGCCTGTTCAACCAAACAATTTGGCCGTCCCGCATCAAAGCCCAGTGCTAAAATTGCCGAAGCATCTAACGCATCATAAAC
>JABSRY010000531.1 GCA_013214985.1 Hyphomicrobiales bacterium | reverse complement strand
CGGGTGCCAAAATATTTATCTGGTTATTTACCATGTATAAAGGCCGCGTGCGCTTTGATGTGCCAATGCTGTGGACGATTGGTTTTATGATCACCTTCATTATTGGCGGTCTTACAGGTGTATTGCTTGCTGTCCCCCCTGCCGATTTTGTTTTGCATAATTCATTATTTTTAGTGGCGCATTTTCATAATGTTATTATTGGCGGCGTTGTCTTTGGCGTATTTGCTGGCATTGCATTTTGGTTTCCTAAGGCGTTTGGTTTTAAATTAGAACCATTTTGGGGCAAAGTATCCTTCTGGTGTTGGATTATTGGGTTTTGGCTTGCCTTCATGCCGCTTTATCTACTGGGTTTAATGGGCGTAACCCGCCGCCTTAGCCAATATTACGATACCACACTACAGATTTATTATATTGTCGCGTTATTTGGTGCGGTTCTCATCTTATTTGGTATCATCGCATTTGTATTCCAAATATTTATTAGCGTCATTAGGCGCGAAAAATTACGCGACAACACGGGTGACCCATGGAATGGCCGCACACTAGAATGGTCGACCTCTTCCCCGCCGCCAGATTATAACTTTGCCTTTACCCCCGTAATAAAAGAAATAGACACTTGGGCAGATATGAAAAAAAATGGCTATATTCGCCCTACTGAAAATTTTGTAACAATACATATGCCTAAAAACACGCCAGCGGGCTTTATCATTTCGATGATAAGTATTGGGTTAGGGTTTGCACTTATTTGGCACATTTGGTGGTTAGCAATTGCCGCAATGGGGTTGATAATAGCAACTATTATTATCCACAGTTTCAACTATAAGCGAGATTATTACATTCCCGTTGAAGAAGTTGAAAAAACCGAAAATGCCCGCACAAAATTACTTGCAGAACAGGAGTTATAATGTCCGATTCAACTATAGAAAAACCTGTATATTATGTGCGCCCAGACGATGTGCTCAATGATGCACACCCAGAAACGGGCACAGTACTTGGTTTTTGGCTATATTTAATGAGCGATAGCCTTATCTTTGCAATATTATTTGCAATTTATGCTGTGCTTGGGCAAAATTATGCCGCGGGCCCTGCCCCAAAAGATTTGTTTGAAATTGACTTAATTTTAATCGCGACTTTTATGCTGCTAATATCATCCATTACTTACGGTTTTGCAGTAATAGCTATGGAAAAAAACCGCGTTAAAGAAACTGTAATCTGGTTAGCAATAACGGGTCTGTTTGGTATTGTTTTCATTGTAATGGAAGTTCAAGAGTTTTCGCATTTAATTCATCTGGGCGCGACGCCATCACGCAGTGCATTTTTATCTAGCTTTTTCTTTTTAGTCGGCACGCATGGCTTACATGTATTCTCTGGCTTAATTTGGATGGCCGTGCTTATTAGCCAAGTCATTTGGGCTGGCGGATTAAAAGAAGAAAATAAACGCCGTATTATGTGTCTTAGCATGTTTTGGCATTTCTTAGATGTCATTTGGATCGGTGTATTTTCACTGGTTTACTTAACGGGAGTAGTTGTATGAGCCATTCATCGGACGTCACGCGCCATGGCAATAGTCTTAGCACCTATAAAGGCTATGTCATTGGGTTTATATTAGCAGTTATCTTAACCATTATTCCATTTTGGCTTGTAATGGGCGAGGTATTCACATCTATCGATTTAACGGTAATTGCCATTATGGGCTTAGGCGCCGTACAAGTTATTGTTCATATGGTCTATTTTCTACATATGAACAGAAAATCCGAAGGTGGATGGACTCTAATGGCGCTATTATTTACCATTATGATTCTAGTTATCGCAATTAGTGGTTCTATGTGGGTTATGTATAATCTAAATACCAATATGATGCCGAGCATGATGATCCACGAAATAAAATAATCATGGGATCTTTTAAAAAGCAAAATAAATGGCGTCTTAATATATTTAAAACGTCATTATTATTGTTTATAATCTGTACTATTGTTGGCCTAATTGCATTAGGCAATTGGCAGGTTAAAAGATTATATTGGAAGTTAGACTTAATAGAACGTGCCAATAACCGCGCACATAAAACTCCAATAAACGCCCGTGCTGCGGCAGATTGGGCAAATATAAGCGCCGAAAATAGTGAATATGCACATATAAAAGTATCTGGCATATTTTTGCATCAAGCAGAAACGCAAGTCTACACCCTTTCCATTTATGGGGCGAGTTATTGGGTGTTAACGCCGCTTAAAACCGCCAATTCAGAAGTTATATACATCAACCGTGGTTTTGTTGGCATCGATAAAAAATCACCGAAGTTTCGAGAATATACAGATACGAACGCCATAGTCACGATTAGCGGCTTGTTGAGAATACCAAACCATAAAGATTTTAACATGCGTGATAATGTATAGCCTGACGCCTTTAATTTGATTCAAATTTGCCCACCCCAAAAAGTTCTTCAGTGGTACATTGTTGTCGTCG
>JABSRY010000530.1 GCA_013214985.1 Hyphomicrobiales bacterium | reverse complement strand
TGCATATATCCATGATATTCTCCAAAGAATGCTGGATGGGCATCCCGCTAACCGAATTGATGAATTGTTGCCGTGGCAATGGAAGTTGAATAATACTGTCAATATATGATTGGGGGAAAAGGGGGCTAGATATTGAAGTACGTGTTTTATCAAATGCATTAAAATTGCATTCAGAACAAAGAGTGTTTATTGACGATCAGCGAACCGTGGTGTTTCAACCGTAAATTGATTTTTCTTTGTGTTAAGAACGCAAGATTATTTTGATATAATGTCAACTGATCTCAATGTCACCACGGTAAACAATGTGAATTTTATTACCGTCCGGATCTAACAAATATGCTCCATAATACCCCTCACCATATCTAGATCGTAGACCTGGATCACCAACTGAGGTCCCGCCACTCTCGATAGCAGAAGAATATGCATTCCTCACAGCCTCTTCAGATTGAGCAATGAACGCTGTCATACTGCCATTCCCAGCACTCATTAATTCACCGTTAAAAGGTTCGTATACATAAAACCTTGGAAGTAATGAGCTTGGGTTTATCCAACATGAAGATCGTGGACCACCATCAGGTGTTACAGGCCTTTGTACAAAACCAAGGTGGGTCAACATACCATTGTAAAAATTTGTTGATCTATCAAGATCAGAACTACCCACTGTTATATGACTATACATTATTTGTTCTTTCCATTTAGTTTATAGTATGGTGAAATATTTTTTTGTCTCATTTCTCATTTCAGACTTTAAAAGAAACTAAGCAGATAAATGATGTATCATCAATATACTTCGACGTTATTTTTAGATCATTTAATTTCAACCAACAAACGTTAATCTATTGAGCCATGCATATGGGCAATTTTCTATTTCCCTTTTCCCCTTATCAACATCATTTAAATATAAGTTAGACATATTGGTGTTAATGAGTATGCAAAAGTGATCCAGTTGGTGGCCTATTTAAATGCTCATTGACAAGCCTGAGCGATAAAAACACCATTAAACTGGCGGCATGTTGGACACATACCCTCAATCGTTGGAAAGCATTAACGCGCTTCCTTAATGATGGCGCCATTGAGTTGGACATCAATAGTGTCGAACGTGCCAATAGGCCTGTAACATTGGGACATAAAAACCATCTATTTGCAGGTTCTCAAGAAGGTAGCAAACGTTGGGCAATCATATGCTCGCTGATTGAAACGGCAAAGATGAATGGCATTGAGCCTTATGCATATATCCATGATATTCTCCAAAGAATGCTGGATGGGCATCCCGCTAACCGAATTGATGAATTGTTGCCGTGGCGATGGAAGTTGAATAATACTGTCAATAAATGATTGGGTGTCAGATGAGAACGCTTACAAAAATATTGCCTTATTTCTACGGCCAAGTGATCGTTACCCATTGGGCCAAGACAATTTTAATTGGCTTGGTGAGCGTAGCGAGTAGTCCACGGTTTTAGACTGGCCGCTTCGCGGGCTGTTGAAAATTGCTCCTAAGGCCTCCACCAATTTATAAATAGTCGTATATATTTTTTGCGTAACTTATTTTAAACACATACATGAACAAAAAATAACAGGCTATTCATGTAGAATTCAGCAGCAATAAAATAAGATGTTTTTGATCGATTATTATCAACACATATGAATTTTTATAACCAATAATAAAAAGAGGGATATTATGAATAAATTTTTAAGGATATTAGCACTAAGCGTAGTTTTAATAATGCCAACTCAGGCATTTGCAAGTGGTGGTGACACCCCTGTACCAGGCATTGATATTATCATCAAAGGTCTAACTGAAAATAAGAGTTCATTTACCAAATCTGAAATGCTAGCTGTAAACAGGCTAAAAGGCCTTGAAAAACCTGCAATGATTGCCAGAATAGCCGCACGCAAAGCCAAAAAAATGCCATTGGTTACACCGCCAAAAGGCGGTTGGTATGCGGTTTTCAAAAGTGGTCTGATTAAAGAATGGTGTTTTGAATGTGATGGTGGTTCAACTATTATTAAAGGCACATCACTCGAAACTGGTAAGAAATTTGTTGTGACCATTAAGCTGAAATCTAACGGCGGTAAACCTGCTATTGTTAAGATGAAAGCCAAAGCTGCCGTTATGGGCATAATTAAAAAATAACAACACCCCTAAAGGTTGGGAGGCTCTCGCCTCCCACTAATTTTATGCCTCCTTCGATTGTTTTTAGCGATACGGTTAAAGTCTCTAACCATTAAGTTGGTGGTATAAATTGTTTCACCGTCTTTATTTTCGTATGAATTTTGTTCTATATTGCCTTCAGCCGATACCAAATCCCCAACACCAACATGTTTCTTAATATATTTAATTCTGTTTTCGTTAAATATACTCACTGTATTAATGCGGCAGTCATTTTCGCCTTTGTAATAAAAATTTGAGAAGATGTTTAACTTGATAACGCCCTTGCCTTCAGTAATTGAACCAAT
>JABSRY010000053.1 GCA_013214985.1 Hyphomicrobiales bacterium | reverse complement strand
CATTGCTTGAAGATGCACGAACAATGAACCGTCTGCGAGATGAACGGGGCTTGTATACCGATGTATTTGCAAACGGACTGGCTCGAAGAGCTATATTAGAAGCGGGAAGTCGACTGGCACAGCGGGGCTTGTTAAAATCTCGCGAAACACTTTTATACGCTTCCGTTGAAGAAATGGTGATGCTTCTTGATACAGGGGATGCAGAAAAAGTTGACATTACTGAGATTGAGCGCAGGCAAGAATTTTGTGATACCCACTCATTAGAAGACGCACCTTTGACCATTGGCGACGCCTCGCACTATGATGTGCCTTCAATTGATGATATCCCAACAAGTGATGCTTTTCTACCCTTAAGGGCATTAAGTGTTATTATGAACGAAATATATGAAAATGATGAAGACGATGAACACTCCGACGAAAGCAATCAATTAGCTAAAATTCAAGGACAGCCCGTTAATTCCGGCGTTTATGAAGGTGTCGCTCGAGTAATCAATTCTGTTGATGACTTCTCGAGAATTTGTCAGGGAGACATACTTGTAGCTCGAAGCACAACAGCTTCTTATAACGTAATATTGCCCTTATTGGGTGCTATCGTTACCGATCGTGGTGGACAGCTTTCGCATGCCGCAATTGTTGCTCGAGAATTTGGAATGCCTGCTGTTGTTGGCACCCGTGAAGCTACTAGATTGATTAAAGATGGCGATAAAATAGTAGTAAATGGGGATAACGGAACAGTTATGATTATCAAATGACTTTAAGTAATTTATGTGACGCTAATGATGAGAGTGTTTTTGGCGGAAAAGCCAAAAACTTGTCGCTATCCCTTCAAGCTGGGTTACGCGTTCCAGATGGTTTAGCTCTATCACACCTGTTTGTTGCGGAGCTTATTTCCGATAATGAAAGTGCATGGAAAAGTTTGAAGAATGCATTTTCGAAGAAGTTTGGCGGCTCTGTTGCTGTTCGATCATCTGCGATAGGCGAAGATGGTCACAATAGCAGTTTTGCAGGGCAACATTTGAGTATATTGAATATAAACTCTTATGATAAATTGATAGAAAGTATTCGTGAGGTAAGTGACTCAGTTAATAGTGATGCTGCTAAAGGCTATAGGAATAAAATTGGGATTTCTGATTCCAGTGTTGAAATGGCGATTGTTATTCAAAGCTTAGTGAGCGCCGATTCAAGTGGGGTAATTTTCACGAAAAACCCTACGTCAAAAGCTAGAGAATACGTTATTGAATCTTCCTGGGGCCTAGGAGAGATTGTTGTATCTGGACAAGTCATACCAGACTATTTTAGGATAGATCTTGATGGAAGGATTCTTGAAAAACGAGTAGGCGTAAAGGATATTATACTCAAATTAAACGAAAACGGTGTTGAAGAACAAGAAGTAACCGGATCTCGAGTTTCGGAGCTATCACTTTCAAACGCTCAGCTAACTGAACTTTATACACTTTCTCAAAACTGCCAGACTTTATTCGGTCCAGACCTTGATATTGAGTGGTGCATTTCAGAAAACAAAGTGTACTTGCTGCAATGTCGTCCGATAACAACATAGGTGCAATTAAATGAAACTAAATGAAGTGCTAATTGCACCGTTGGCGCTCATAACGCTGAATTCAAATATGATAGTCGCAGCAATCCCCACTATCAGTTTAGATTTAGGTGTGAGCGTGCCATATCTGTTAATGTATTTGGTTGCGGCATATTTGTTGATCAATTTAATTTTCCTAATACCAGCTGGAATTTTGGGAGATTATTTAGGTCATAAAAATGCAAGTATTGTTGGCCACGTGATCATTATCATTTCTTCCACGTTAGTTTTTGGATCGCAAAGTATCGAAGTCGTGGTGGCGTCCCGCATAGGTGCTGCGATTGGTGGAAGTATTTTAGTGCCCAATTTAACCGCATATATTTATTCAAATGCCTCTGTTGGCAATCACAGCAATAACAGAACTATGAGTATGATTAGCGCCGTGGTTGGCGTGTCCGTAGCTGCTGGGCCTTTTTTGGGTGGGATTTTAACGACTACACTTGGGTGGGCTTCGATTTTATACATTAACGCCCCTTTTTTTATTCTATCAATGCTCGTTCTTATTTTTGCCGCAAATAAAAAAAAACAGAAATATGAAGAATTGCCGCAAAATAAGGAAATGTCCCTGAGAAATCGTAAATTCAGTATTCTAATGCTTATAACGACGAGCGCGATTATATACGGACTTCTCTCATTTATCCCACCTATTCTAGAGCAAATGTACGCTGGTAAGGCAACAATTATTGGAGCCGTTACTTCTACGATGGCATTTTGTATGGCAGGATCAGCATTTTATGTTGCTAAATTTACTAGGGCGAATAGTAACACCAAATTATTGTTCACTAGTTTTTTACTTCTTATTTTTTTAGTATTATTATTCTCGCTATTTCACCAATCTATTCTTTACATCGTAATAACTTGCATTGGTGTTGGGATCACGGCTGGAATTGTATTCTCAATTTCTCAAACGAAGGTAATGGAAATTTCTATACTTGCCTCAAGGGGTAGGACTGCGGGCATTACCGGTGCCCTACGATATTTGGGTGGAATTATCGGCGTTGCCTTTGTCTCGCTTGTATTAAAATAATGGACTTGTCTGATAAAAGTGGACACGACCAGTCTCTTAAGCCATTAATTTTTCATAACGCATTGGGCTAATATTGTGCCTGACCTTGCCCCCAAGTTAGGTCCATTTATGCATAGAGGGGTAGTTGGCGGGAGAGTGTGAAATGACACCCTAAGGATTTTTCCAAAAATATTGACCTGTCAAGATAATGTGTTCCCATCCAAGTGGTGATACATGCTGTAATAAGTCATATGGTATAACTCTTCCCTGTTTTTTAAGTTGGTCCTGTCCCGCTTTCGTGCCGCTCCGATTCTCATTTAAGCAGCCATTCTTTCAAAAGCCAATGGGCTTTTCCAACCTAATGCAGAATGCTTTCTCCTAGGATTGTAAAATCCATTGATATATTCAAATATAGCAATTTCTGCCTGACGTCTAGTTTGCCATGTGTGTCTCCATATTAGTTCAGCCTTGATGGTCTTAAAGAATGTCTCCATCGCTGCATTATCGAAACAATTACCTTTGCCAGACATAGATATTTCAAAACCGACATCACGCAACCGCTTTTGATAATCATGTGAGCAATATTGACTGCCACGATCAGAATGGTGAATGCAGCCTTTGGGTGGCTTGCGTAAAGCAACCGCCATATCTAAAGCACGTATCGCTAAATCTTTTTTCATGCGATTGCTAACTGCCCAACCAATCACACGGCGTGAATGTAAATCCAACACAGCAGCAAAATAAAGCCAGCCCTCACGTGTCCAAATATAGCTGATATCCACCACCCATTTCTGATTGGGTTTATCTGCGGTAAAGTTTTGTTCTAGCAAGTTAGGTGCAATATTAAACTTGTGGTTGCTATCCGTTGTAGCCTTGTGTTTACGGGTTCTAACCACAGTTATATTGTTTTGACGCAGGGTCTGCCCCTGTCTTTGGGTATCAAACGACCAACACGACGATGTCCAACTTCTAAACCCAACTCTTTCAATTCCTCGGTCATTCTTGGCCTGCCGTAACTGTTGCGGCTTAACACAAATTGGTCACGTATATGGGCTAATAAAACCATGTCAGTTCGTTGGCTTTGGCTCATAGGCCGTGCACGGTAAGCACGATAGCCACGGGTGCTAACATTCATGATTTGGCACAAACGTTCAATGGGTAGCTTGCCAAGCTGCTCTTCGATAAACTTAAACCTCATGATTTTTGCCTCGCGAAGAACTGGGTAGCCTTTTTTAACACCTCCCTTTCCTCACGCAATAAACGATTTTCTTTGCGCAAACGCTCATTCTCTTGAATTAAATCACCCCGTGGTTCTGATTCAATAACGTTATCACGTTCCTCCCTAATCCAACGACTCAGCGTTGAAAAAGCAATCTTAAAGTCTGATGCAACTTGTTTACGCGTTAATCCACTAGTCAGTGCAACACGGACAACCTCTTGTTTAAATTCTGACGTAACTTTGTGTCCCATTCATATTCTCCTTGTGCGCAGTATATGCGGTTAGAGAAGCGGCACAATACCGGGACAGGACCACTATGGGCAAGGCTATGTTTACGATCATTGGGGCAATGGCAGAGCTCGAATCCGCGCTTATCTCAGAACGGGTAAGTGCTGGAATGCAAGCAGCAAAAGTACGAGGTAAAAAATTGGGCCGCCCAAAACTGTCACCTACTGTCGTCAAAAATGTAAAGGAACTGGCGGAAACAACTAATCTTAGTGTTCGTAAAATTCACGAAAAATCTAAAGGCAAAATCAGTCGCGGCCGAGTCGGGGAGATTGTGAAAGAAATTAGATCAATAAAAAATAATGAATAGTTGGGCAGAGTGATAACATTTTACACGTATCTTCGACAAACCCCTACCTGGCCTAATGGCATCAACGATGGGAAAATTATTTTTACTTCTTTAAAGAATGCTGGCGCAGATTATATTCATTTTGCCAGCGAAGGGAAAGGTTTTAATCATGGATGTTTGACCAAAGACGGAGAAAGTTTACCTAAATTTGCGCGAGAAATAACAGGATTACCCGTTATCGCTAATGGAGGGTTAGATCATTCAGGTGAGGCCAACCGTATTTTTGAGGACGGTCACGCCGATTTAATTGCGCTTGGTACAGGGGCTTTGGCCAACCCTGACTGGCCAAATCGATTAAAAAACAAAGATAAAATCCTCCCGTTTAACCCGGATATGTTCACTTCGGGCGTTACGATTGAAGATCAGTTTAAATGGGAAGATGCTGCTGATATACAATACTGAAAGATCGCACTCGGCTCTGAACTGTACCATGCTAAACGAGTTCGCTAAATCCTGTTCCGGGTTAACCCGGAACAGGTTGGTCAAGGTTGCATGAACCTGTCATGCATAAATCACTAACTTCTCAATGGCACCAAGTTGGGGTTTATTGACTAAAAGAACGCTTTGTCCGACGGGATGTCTGTAATCCTTACTGTGACTGACTTTCAACGGGCGTATCATTTTAAGTGTGTAAATGGCCATGTTATAACTCCAAGAAAGGGAGTTATAACATGGTAATAAAACCAGAACCACTTGATGAACTATTGCAGGGTTACAAAAGCGCAGAAGATTTACGAGCTATGCCCAATATTAGCCATAATTAATAACTCAAGTTCGATTTATAATATATAAGCTCCAAATATAGGGTTAAATTTAAAATATTACCATTCAACATTTTAAGTAATACCAAATAATTTTAGGGGTGTTAGACGCAATGGAACAAAAAGTTGGTGTTAAGAGCAAACTCTATTCCCTTATTTTACCAGTCCTCGCGGCCATGGCGAATGCGCATAATATAGACGCCCTTATCTTTCTTTACTTTATAAATAATAACGTGCACTCCCATAGGATACACACGTATAGGCGGGTCAATTTCTGTTCTTTCTCGTGAAACTTTAGGATTATTTGATAATAATAAAAATGCGTCTTCGAATTCACTGAAATATTTTTCAGCTTGATTTACACCAAAAAGTTCAACACCCTTTACATAGATATTAACAAGATCAAGCTTTGCTTTTTTACTAAGTTTGTAACTCATAGATTTAGAGCTTAACCCCTGCTTTTAAGCGGGCTTCGGCTCTTATTTCAGTCATTGAAAGATCACATTCGCCACTTTCAAGCCCTTCTGTGACAAGACGTTGTATGTTTCCAATTTTCATTGTCCGTTCTTGATCTCTGCGAATAAGATCGCGGATATAATCACTTGAATTGCTGTAACGCCCATCTTTTTGTTGACTTTCAACCCAATTTTTCATGAGATCAGGTAAAGAAACATTCATACTAGCCATTATTTTCAATCTCCTTGTTTTACTTACAATGACATACTTTGTCAAAGATTGCCATAAATATAAAATTAACAGGAGCGTAACGCCCTAAAAGACGACCGGCTATAAAGATGTCTCCTAAATCGATTAGCAGACAGGGCCTAAAAAACTACTTGCAAAAAAGGGAGTGTCCACACATGTGGGCACTGGGCCACTAGATGGAATTGAAGGTGAGCACATGATTAGAAAAGGTCAGTTTGGCATAACAAGTAAATCCCTATTCCAACAATATGGCGGCTTCGCTGAATAATTGTGTCTGACGACAGGATAACTTAACGTCAAGAAAAGTTTGTGACAGAACCCAATAAACATGATCCTATGTTACATTTGGTCCTTTCCTAACAAATTACCCAATATACAAGAAGATTTCTGTTAAATCTTCCCTTGCGGTTGCTGTGATAATTAGTTCTTTTTGTTTAATCGCTCAAGTCCTCGCTTTACAATATCGTTTGTTAATTCTTGTGCATTTTCATATTTAAACACGTTATTATTTTCAATGTCTGCATCCCCGGCAGCAATTAACCCGCGCAAGCTCTTTAGACGAGTTTCGTAATCTTCTAACATACGTAAACCAGCCCGCACAACCTCACTTGCATTGTTAAAACGACCGGCCTTAATCTGTTGAGATATAAACGCCTCGTAGCGGTCACCCACAACGTATGAACTTCTTGCATTTGCCATAATTAAAAAACCTTTCCTTAAGATTACTTATAACACAAAGTATGAATAGTTCATACTATTTATAAACTATCCGTTAATTACGTCTTTGTTGCACACAATCTGACTCGCCCCCCTCATTGCACCAAGCCAATTAACGAGCCGACCAAGTTTAAATCCCCCGCAACCGCCTTTTTAGTCATTCCGCGGAGATAACCGCCATGATTGTTAATCTTCTCAAAGTTTTCAAGCATAATCGCAATCGCCACAATAGACTGATTTTGCCCCATTGCATTTTGCGCTTGAAGCCAACCATCCTTAGACACACCTAGCATAATACGTACAGTTTCTGCGGCATTCATGTAATCGGCAACCGTTTCACCTTTTAAGTAATTCTGGAACTCAGGACAGGCCTTTTTCACCAATCCATAAGAAAGTTTGATCGGTTCTGAGCTATTTTCTTCTTGCTGAGGCATTAAATTCGAAACACTATTTTTTTGCATACCCATTAAATCGCGTTTAGCGATTTTTAAATATATAGAGGATTGTTCAGTAGAACAATTCCTTTTTGATACGTTTTCGTTACAGATACTAATATTAATGTCAGTTGTATTCTCTATGTGCATGACATTTTTGTCACGCTGGCGTGTCATTTTTGTTGTTTTAATTGCAATGTTATAAGCCTCATTAAGTTCTTCTTGAACAAGCAATAGAGCCGATAGAGTCTTTTGTGCATCATCAATATCTTTAGATCTCTTGGTCGTGTCGCTATAGTTTTCTATCCAATCGCCGGCAAGCCCTGCATCGATGGCCGCATTAATGATCATGTTGATGGATTTCTTAGCAATCGTTATGCGTTTATTGATTGAGCGATAATGTTCCATAATGGCTTTTTGTTGATCGTGTAAATCTAAAAACTCCTCATATCTCACTGCTAAGGGGCTTAGATCAAATCCGTAACCTTCGACAATGCTCGTTCTAATGCCGCCAGTTCTACGGCCGTATCGTTTACCTGTTGGGCTATCCTTGGGCGCAATAAGACATTTTCTAACCAATTTAGACAATGATCTTTGAATAGATCTAATCTCAATGCCCGTTTCTTCAGACAATAAAAAATTGGACGGCCAAACAATTGGCCGTGCACCTTCAACCCAATCTTGTTTTTGAGAAAACAGAAATAACTTCTCCAAAATCTCAATATCTGTTCCGTTTAATCCAAGGCTACGTTTAATCCGTTTGATGACATTTAAAATATCATAGGATTTGGTATCGCCTTCAATGCCTTCGAATCTTTGGGCAATATTGATCGCTTCACGAGACATCTCGTGATTTCTTAGTCCAGTTACGGCCGCCATTTTATCCACCTTTCATGAGGCAAAGAAAATACGTGTCGCAAAATGCGAATAAAATTTGACAATGTTGGAATGATTCAATATGATTTATCTAGCAAAGAATAATAATATTGATCACCCCGTATGTTTGCCTCGCATCCTGCGGGTTTTTCTTTGTCTGCGTTTTGAGTTTCCTTACTCACTAGTTAATATTCTCGCCAGTCTAATTTTTACAACCGATTCTGGCAAATGAATCTCTGTGCTTTAAATTTCCTCAACAACTTCATTCGTTATATTAGGCAAAGTAAATATGTGTCACAAAATGCGAATAAAATTTGACAATGTTGGAATGATTCAATATAAATTAAGTTACTACATTTAAAAGATATTGAATCCCCCGTATGTTTGCCTCGCATCCTGCGGGTTTTTCTTCGTCTGCGTTTTGAGTTTCCTTACTCGTTTAAAGAATTTAACTTCCAGAATATAAAATTAAATTGATTCTGGCAATCAGATTACTATAGTTAGTAAAAAGTTAACAAGATATACCAATGCTGTATGTTTTCTATGCTTATACCATATTTTAAAATTAGCTGTTATTAAATTCTTGATAATATTTAATTTAAAAATTACGCAATATATATTATTCTGTCAACTCTTGAATTAAGCAATAAATGCGATTTTGTTAGCTCAAATCATCAAGGCTTTGTGTTTCCCCTCGTTTAATCTTTGTTTCTGTCAATTCCGTGGTTTCTTCATCAAGTGGTTCACTTGGCTTATCTTTAGGAGTGGTATCGGTTTTTCGATCAAGTGATTGACTTGTTTTATCTTTTGGAGCGCCATTCACCCGTCCTGATAATTCCGCCATTTGTTTTATCAACTCATGAAGCACCTCAAAAGTAATAATAGGCGAACCACCCGTACCAATGCCTATATTGGTTTGTGTTGCCGATTTATCAATTTCATCTTGCATTCGCCGCATTTCATCTTGCACCAATTCAACTTTTTGGCGTTCCGTTTTAAGCTGCTGCATTAGATCGAGCTTATCGTTAGCGTCACTACTCTGAGCCTCATAAAGTGGTTGAAGCCATTTGTCTTTATAATAGATAATTGCTTTAGCTTTGATCGGATGAGCCGCGTCAACAACAAGAATTACATCACTCTCATCAAGTCGTCTGGCATTATCCTCACTTAATAAGGGCACTTGTTCGGTACGTTCGGAAATGGTTTTTTTAGAACCTAAACCCGTTTGTCTTGACGTTGACGTAATGCGTTTAGTCGTTGTGCCACAAGCATTAGACAGGTTTTCAATGGTTTGTTCTTCTGAAGGTGTCATATAAAGTTTAACACCTGCGCCGCCCTCAAGTGACAAACGCCCGTTACGGCCATATATTTCATCTAATGCGGGAATCGTTTGGGTGATGATAGCCAAATGTGCGCCATAGCTTCTTAATGTCTTGATACTCTCGGCCACAATGTTCATTTTACCAAGCGCGTCAAATTCATCCATGAATATCATGACTTTGAACGGCTCATCTTTTGGGTCTGGTTCGTGATGTTGCAGGGTCGCTATCAACTCAGAAAAGAACAACCGGACCAAACCACTTAAAGCTTGTAGACGTTCTTTAGGC
>JABSRY010000529.1 GCA_013214985.1 Hyphomicrobiales bacterium | reverse complement strand
GAGTTTTAGAAGCATCTAAACTGGCAATTCGCATTAGCTCTTCAATAGATGGTATTTCTGGTTGAAAACTTAATGAACTAGCGCCATCATTTGTAATGGCTTGATTGTTTAGATTCGAATCATTTAAAGTTTGATCAATTTGCTTTTTTTCAACTTCGATAATTGAATTTGCTGTATCAGATGTTTTTTTCTTAACAATATCGACAACTAATAAAGCACCCTTTGAAGGTTTTTTTGGTACGATAAATGCCGCAGCTACATCAAATTTTTCAGAAACATCAAACACGATACGAGATTTTTTGAGTGAAAAATTACCATATCTAAATTCTTTAATTAGGCCAAAAGATTTTGTACCAATATCGCTTGGCAAATTAAATTTAACGGCATCAAAATCAATAATCAGCCGATCAGGATCAACAATATTATAAACCTGAAAAGCCACCTGATCATGAAGCTCTATTACCAGTCTGGTTTTTTCAACACCACCCGAAAGCCGAATGTCATACACGTCATTAGCGTAAACGGCATTTATGGATGCAAGGCAAATAAGTAAATATAAATATACTATTTTTTTAATGCTAATCATGTTTCATCTGTTAGATAATTTGGAATTATTAATATCTACAATTTGTTTAACTTTGCAAACACTATATTTATAAGAAATAAACCTTAAGGAATTATATGCCAATTCTATAAATTAGAATTTTGTTTAATCCTGTTTACCGCATATAAATAATATCTTTGCTTCTCGTTATAATAAATGTTTTTAATTGATTAATTTGCTAAATTCAATTATGTAGTTCTAAAGGGTATAATAAATTTGTAATATTTAGTAATACCCCAAACGACTGATAACATATAAATTATTAATGCTTATCATGTCCGACACATAGAATTTTAAATCATTTTAACAAAATGAAACGAAATTAAGCAAATTGTTTTTTGCATGCGGAAAAAACATATATCAAATTGCTTAGATTAACTGCCAAACCGTTTGGCATAGAATGGAAGAAAATGGCTAAACACCATTTGTTATTGTTAGCTTTATATATTTTAGCAAGTTTTGCTAAACGCATAAGTGCTGCAAAAAATTCCATTAGCATTGAACCCAATAAATATAGTATAATATTTATCGAACTGAAAACTAACACCCTTCAATTCAAAGCGTTAACAAGCTGGTTCAATAAAAACCTTTCCCTATCACTGATAGGAAAATTAATTGCATTGGGTATTTTCAAAATATCCATGCCCTTTTATCGTGCGAGAAAAACTTCGCCCCAACCAATTTATCCAAATAACAAGTCGCGAAAAGTGCTTAAAACAACTTTTAAAGACGCTGTGATTAAAGCAAAATATTGTTTTATGCCCACTTATTATTTGGTAGTGAGAGATTTATGGCTAATAATAAAATGCTTATTGATGCAACACATGACGAGGAAACTCGCGTTGTTATCATTAAAGGAAACAAAATTGAGGAATTTGACTTTGAGGCTGCCAATAGAAGGCAACTTAAAGGCAATATCTATTTAGCAAAAGTTACCCGTGTTGAACCTTCGCTCCAAGCTGCATTTGTAGACTTTGGTGGCAATAGACACGGCTTTTTGGCTTTCAGTGAAATTCACCCAGACTATTATCAAATTCCTGCGGCCGATAGGGCTGCACTGCTTAAAGAGCAAGCCGAATTCGCTGCCCAAGCCGATAAAGAAGATGAAAGCAATGACGACGTAAAAGTGGATGACGACAAAAATCCCAAACGCGGTCGCAATAATAATCGTCGGCGTGGCAGACGCAACTATAACCGCTTCACACGGCGCCCTGCTCGCGGCATATTTACTTCTCTGCCTCCAATTATCGACAAAGAAACAGAAACAGAAACAGAAGCAGGATCTACCGAACAACCCAATTTAGAACAACCTACTAACGAGCGCGCTAACAACAAAAAACGCGGGCGTGGCTATAGAGGCCGTGGGCGTGGCTACAGAGGCCGCGGATGGAGAATGGGCAACCGTATTTTACGCGGCGTATTTACGTCTTTGCCGCCTTATTCAACTGCCCTTAATGAAGACACGCCTTTTGAAAAATACGAAAATCGTAATCAAAATAATGCTGACAAAACACAGGTTGTAACCGAAAATACTGGGTTAAAAAATGTTGTAAAATCAGAAGCATTAGTTAACGAATCTGGTGTTGTATCTATTTTTGATGATGTACCAGTTAATAATGATGCGGTGATAAATACCGATGCGCCGATTGAAATTATAGACACAGTAAAAGAAGCACCAGCAGCCCCTAAGCCGCGCCCCGTTAGAATGCGCAAGCGTTACGAAATTCAACAAGTTATTAAAAGACGCCAAATCATATTGGTTCAAGTTGTTAAAGAAGAACGTGGCAATAAAGGCGCTGCCCTAACGACGTATCTATCTTTAGCAGGTCGTTACTGCGTGTTAATGCCTAACAC
>JABSRY010000528.1 GCA_013214985.1 Hyphomicrobiales bacterium | reverse complement strand
AAAAAGGATATGGCGGCGAAAATCAACAGAATAGGTCATTATATCAGTGTAATCATTTTAAAGGCGTTAGGCTATAACACCCATTATGCCGACAAGTAATGTTTCTTGCTCGAGTGATTTAAACACCCCCAAGCCAAACTGAAACAAAACACCTGCTAACATGGCATTGGCTATAGATAAAGGCACTAATTTGCACAATTTTTCGAACAGGCCTGTAAGCCCTGTAATGGTAAGCAATGCCCCGCAAAATATAAAAGCGCCAATGGCCTGATTGAGCGGGATGCCCACCAAGCTAACCGCAAGCAATGCAGCCCCAGGGGTTGACCACGCGGTAAGAATAGGGGTTTTATAATAGAGCGATAGAATAAGCCCACTCGCCCCCATGCCAATGCCGAGGGCTAGCATCCAACTGTTTATTTGGGCTTGCGTAGAGCCAATAGCCTCGGCCGCTTGAAATATAATTGCCGCGCCACTTTAATAACCCACTAAAACCACAATAAAACCTGCCGTTAAATGCGACAATTTAAAACCAAACATAGACTTACCTTTTTATATTGTGTACGTTATAACGCACAAGTGCAATATATCATCGTGCGTTATAACGCACAAGATGTTTTTGAGATAATTTATGAAACAGCCAAAAATCGCAAAAAACCTAAAGACTGCCCGTGGAAAACTTGGGTTTAGCCTAAGTAAAGCCGCAGAAGAAACAGGGGTAAGCAAGGCCATGTTGGGGCAAGTTGAGCGTGGCGAATCTAGCCCGACCATTGCCACCTTATGGAAAATTGCTAAAGGTTTTCACATCCCTTTATCGACATTAATTGATGAAGGTAATATAAACCTTGAATATTCGCGACAAGCCAGCGAGCGGCCTTTGAAATTTGAAAACAGCATTGGTTTTAAAATTCTTTTTCCTTATGACAAAGCGATTGGCACGGAAATGTATCTTATGTCATTAGAACCAGAAGAAAGCCATGTTTCGATACCCCATGATGTCGGGGTGATTGAAGACATTGTGGTTATTAAAGGCAATATGGAAATATTATTGGATGGTGTTTGGACAAAATTTAAAACGGGTGACGCCATTCGGTTTAAAGCCGATGTCGAACATGGTTATAGAAATATGACCAATGAAATTGTCGAGTTTCACAATATTATTCATTATAAAAACTGATCTGGTTTAAACACCATTAAATAGAAAATAATAACTACGGCAGGAAATGCTATGCTGCCCAGTATAATCCACCATTTATCTAATTTCCAATACGCTTTAGGCAGGCAAGTATTTCCTTGATTGGCATCACGGGCATAATCACGCATTTTGAGCTGTATCCACACGACGGGAAGCCAACAAATACCAATAAAAAAATATAATATTAACGCCCAAACCACCCAACTATCGCTATATTCATAACCCGCCAATTCGACGAGCCATAAACCCGTTACAAGTTGAATGACAACTGCGGGGCTTGTAAAAACCCAATCCGCAAAAACCACATGGCGGGGTGCAAAATACACATCTGAAACCTGCCCATGTCTATTGGCCATAAACATATAAAAAGCACTTCCAATTCCAGTTCCAAACAGTATAGTGGAGCTAATAATATGCACCCATTTTACTAATAAATATTCCATTCACTGACCTTATAATTTCTAAATTTAGGCAAAAAAAATGCAAAAAAAAGAACCTATATTTAAATCTGTCTTTAACGAACAATGGGATAATTTACCACCCATAATGCTAAAACATTACGCCAATCGACCTTATAGCAATGATAGTTATATCGCCACTGGTAAAATGGATATTGAGTTTAGTTGGTTAATGCAAATTGCAGCACCGCTACTTACTCTGTTTGGTACTTTGGTTCCCATTAAAGGTCGAGACATTAAAACCACCGTAACTTTTAATAGCGAAATAGACAGTCCAGCATTTAGGCTTGATAGAATTTTTAATTTTGATGACAAAAAACCTTTTGTATTTGAATCTAAGCTAATTCAAGTTGAAAAAAATATTATGCTTGAAATTATGAAGTCAGGCATATGTTGGAAGCATCAGTTTAGTTTTGAGGATAACAAAGTAGTTCTTAAACATATTGGCTATTATGTTTTAATATTCGAAAAACTAATACCTCTACCCATCAGCTGGTTATTTGGTAAGGGTTATGCTGAAGAATGGGCAATATCAGATAATGAGTTTAAAATGAAAATGATGATTGAACACCCGATTTTTGGCACCATATACACCTATAGCGGACAATTTAAAATTGAAGACAAAGCCAATGAATGATATTTTAATTTTAGGTGGATATGGTAACTTTGGCAAACGCATCGCCACTGCGTTGGTTAAAGATGGCATTGGCATTATCATTGCGGGTCGCAATGCTGTCAAGGGCAGAGTAAAACTCTACCACTAGGGCGGCGCAAAACAAGTCCACTTTGGTTTGACTGTTGATTTAAAA
>JABSRY010000527.1 GCA_013214985.1 Hyphomicrobiales bacterium | reverse complement strand
CTTATTTAAAAGCTAAGTTTTAACCTTAGCGTGAATTACGATAATATTCTTGAGCAGCTGCAACCCCAGAGCCGAGTTCAATCGGATAATTTAAATCTTTCATCGCCATCTCGATGGTTGCTATGCCTGCCAACGCCATTACGTCCGAAAGCGAGCCCAAATGCCCAATGCGGAATGCAATTTTATTCATTTCACCAAGCCCAATGCCAAATGAAACATCATAGGCATCATAAAGATGGTCGGTAAGTACATTGCTATCAAACCCATCTGGCACATAAATAGCGCTCACCGAATCGGAATATAAATCAGGGTTTTTAGCACATAATTTAAACCCCCATGCGGCCACCGCTTGGCGAATGCCTTCGGCCAATCTGAAGTGCCGTGCAAATACATTGTCCAAACCTTCTTCAAACAACATGTCTAAACTTTCCCGCAAGCCAACTAATAGTTGAACTGGTGGCGTATACGGGTAACCACCATTTTGGTTTGCGGTCATCATATCTTTAAAATCAAAAAAGCAACGTGGGCTTGTTGCCGTTTCCATCGCAACTTTTGTTTTTGGGCTAACACCTACAATGGCCAAGCCAGCAGATAACATAAAGCCTTTTTGCGAACCAGAAACCGCAAGATCAACACCCCATTCCTGCATTTTAAAATCCATTGATGCGAGTGAACTTACGCAATCTACAAATAATAATGCATTATGATTAGATGCATCTAATGCTTTACGCACTCCTGCAATGTCACTCTTTACCCCTGTTGCAGTTTCATTATGAGTTACTAAAACAGCTTTAATTTCTTGGTTTGAATCTTTTGCAAGGCGGGCGGCAAATAAATCTGTTGGTGCGCCTGTGCCCCATTCGCACTCGATAATTTCAACATCTAAATTATGGCGTTGGCATAGGTCAATCCAGCGGTGTGAAAACATGCCATAACGCGCGATCAAAATTTTATCGCCAGGCGAAAGTGTGTTAACGATAGAAGCTTCCCAACCACCTGTTCCCGTACTTGGAAACATAATCACGGAGCCATCTTCTGTTTTAAATTCTTTTTTCAAATCATTATATAATGGGTCAAGAATATCTGCAAAATCTGGCGCTCTGTGATCAATGGTTTGTATTGACATTGCGCGGCGCAATCTATCCGGAATATTAGTTGGTCCGGGAATAAAAACGGGGTTTTGATTATTCATATTAATACCTACTTTTATTTGTATATTCTGTTTAATTTCTAATTAAGCCTAACACCAATGTTTAGATATTCCTATTTTTTTGAAAAATGTTTCTATTTTTTGTATTTAAATGCAAGCAATTGGTATATATAGATAATATAATTTTCAATTTTGATTTTAAAAAATGTTTTTATTTCAAGTTTAAAATAATTTCAATTAGGAAAGAGTAGATTATGACTTCTGATATCGTTAAAAGACCGCGCGGCAGGCCAAAGCAAACTTACGAATTTAGACCACCAAAAACCATAAAAGCACTCGACCGTGGTTTGCAAATTTTACACCAATTATCTGTAGAAGGCAGCTCAAACCTGAGTGACTTAGCGCTAAAGGTGGGTGTGCCAACATCATCGACCCACCGTACCTTAGCCACTTTAGCAAAGCATGGTTTTGTTGGTTTTAATGAATCTAACCAAAAATGGTTTGTTGGTGTGGAAGCATTTAGAGTTGGGAGCGCTTTTTTACTGCAGACTAATTTGGTAGAAGTCGCGCAAGATGTTTTAAGAGAACTGGTATCTGATACAGGAGAGACCGCAAATTTAGCCATCGTTGATCAGGAAAATGTTGTTTTTATCAGTCAAGTCGAGGCGACTAAACCTGTTCGCGCATGTTTTGCGTCGGGTCATAGAGGGTTAATGCATGCATCGGGCATCGGTAAAATATTTTTAGCCCATATGGATGAGAAAGAATTGAATAAAGTTCTTAAAAAAACAGGTTTACCCACATACACCCCTAAAACACTAAATACTCAAGACATGTTAATTTCTGACTTAAAACTGATTAGACAGCGTGGTTGGTCTTTAGATAATGAAGAAAGATATGATGGTATGAGCTGCATTGCGTCGGCTGTTTACAACTCATTTGGTGAAATCATTGCTGGTATTTCAGTGTCTGGGCCTTCAGTCGGCTTTAACGGCCAAACAATAGAAGAAATTGGAGCCTGCGTAAAAAAATCCGCAGCTCAGTTAACAACCAAAATGGGTGGTAACATTAATGGCTCTGTTGCAAATAATGAGAGCTTGATTTAGATTTTGGAAACTTTCTTGAATTCATTAGGCTATTGATCTTAAACAGTTACAATTCTTTATAGTGTAAACTGAACGAGGCCGTCAGTATCTTTTGGGTGGTTTGAAAAAACGCTTTAAAAAATTGGTCCTGTCCCACTTTCGTACCGTTTCTCTAACCGCATATACTGCGCACAAGGAGATGGCATGATGAGCTGTAGGCGGGCA
>JABSRY010000526.1 GCA_013214985.1 Hyphomicrobiales bacterium | reverse complement strand
CAACCGCGGTGCCCGTCATAACCCGCCATAATTGCGCCAATCACGCGTTCATCCTCTAAGCCTAAAAATATCAACTCAGCTTGGTAGCGTAACTTTTCTGTCAGTGAACTGGTTGGGTCATTCCATGGTGATGGGTTTAAAAAAACTACCGACCATAAATCTATTAAACCTTGTCTATATTTTGCGTCATAAACAATAATTTTCATATACCCACCTTAACAAATATAAAACGGTATTTTTAATTTTCATTTCCACTTTATGGAACAACCCATCGAGGCAATTTGATCTTGTGGCCCATGCGCTGTTTCGGCAATTAATTGCATTGCATCCAATAAATCACGTTTCACCCCTGGTGGCGCAGCATGAATGCCAGATGCATCTAATCGGCCTCTATATTGCAACTCTTCATCGGCATTATAACCAAAAAAATCTGGCGTACAAATGGCACCATAGGCCTGAGCTATGTCTTGACTCTCGTTATAAAGATACGGAAACGAAAAATTATTTAACCTCGCTTCAATAATCATATTATCAAAACTATCTTCTTTATAGTCGGTAGCATCATTAGCGCTTATCGCGACAACGCCGATACCAAGCCTTTGTAATTTTTTTGCATCATCCGATATTCTATCGATAATAGATTTCACATAAGGGCAATGGTTACAGATAAACATAACTAACGTTCCGCGCTCACCTTTAACGTCGCTAAAGCTATAATTTTTACCATCTGTTGCGGGCAAGTTAAAATTCGGCGCCAATTTGCCAAAATCGCATATAGGGGTGTGTATAAGAACCATTGTTTTATCCTTCTCGAATATAATGAAACCAAACATCTTGCCAATTATGCTAATAATATTATAATTTAACTGAAAAGATAAGCCTTAAATTAAATGCGACGAAAAAAAACAATATGACTGATGACTTATTTGGTGGTCTGCTGCCCACTGCGGATAGCCCGAGCCCAAAGAAAAAACCAAATAAAACCGAGCCTAACAAGCCAGATCCGATTATTGAGAGCCTCTCCAAAAACAAAGTCGATACAACCAAAACTAGTGTGCCTGATAATATGCCAAATGCAACAAATACAGTAACCGCTAAAACCGATTCGGTTAAAGTAGCAGCAAACAAACCCGTTGCAACTGCAAATACTGAAACTAAAAAAGCAAATATTGAGCCAACTACACCTTTTGCAGACACACCACCAACACCTTCGACCGGCAGAACAAAAGGCGAGGCCGAATATGGCGCTGCCGATATCGAGATTTTAGAAGGTTTAGAGCCTGTTCGCCATCGCCCTGGTATGTATATTGGCGGTACGGACGAAAAAGCATTACATCATTTATTTGCCGAAATTATCGACAATAGTATGGATGAGGTGGTCGCAGGTCACGCCAGTTGGATCGATATTAATTTAGATGCAGATGGCTATGTAACCGTTATCGATAATGGCCGTGGTATTCCGATCGATCCCCATCCAAAATTTGAAAATAAGTCAGCGCTTGAAGTTATTTTTACTATTTTGCATGCAGGTGGTAAATTCAACTCAGATGTTTATGAAACCTCAGGTGGCCTGCATGGTGTTGGTTCATCCGTTGTTAATGCCCTATCATCGGACCTTATTGTTGAGGTTGCTCGCGGCCAACAATTATACCGCCAAACTTTTAGTCGTGGTATTCCACAAGGTGGGCTAATACATTTGGGCGGTATTAAAAACCGCCGTGGTACAAAAGTTCGTTTTAAACCCGATTCTCAAATTTTTGGGGGTAAAGCAAAATTTAGAGCAAGCCGTGTTTATAAAATGGCGCGGGCTAAAGCCTATTTATATGGTGGCGTGCAAGTGCGTTGGAGCTGCGCACCCGAGCAAATTAGTGACGGCGATAAAACCCCTTTAAAAGAAGTTTTTCACTTTCCTAATGGTTTATCGGATTATTTAGAATCGCGTATTGAAGGCAAAACCCGTATTACACAAGAAATTTTTAATGGTAAAGTTACCAAAAAAGGCAATCATGGTTCTGTAGAATGGGCAATTGCTTGGTATTTGGGCGATGGCTTTGTAAACAGCTATTGCAATACGGTACCAACTGTAGATGGTGGCACACATGAAGCTGGCATGCGCGCCGCATTGCTTAAAGGCCTAAAAGCCTATGGCGAGCTTAAAAATGTTAAAAAAGCCACTCAAATGATTGGTGATGATATTTTAACAGGCGTTGGCATTTTGCTTTCGGTATTTATTCGCGAACCAGAATTCCAAGGACAAACCAAAGAAAAACTATCCTCAAGTGAAGCCACCCGTATTGTTGAAACCACATTACGCGACCCGTTTGACCATTGGTTAACATCCAACCCAATGCAGGCCGATAGATTGTTAGAATGGGCAATAGACCGCTCCGATGAGCGCCTTAAACGCAAAAAAGATAAAGAAGTAAGCCGAAAAGCTGCTACAAAGCGCCTTAGATTGCCTGGCAAAC
>JABSRY010000525.1 GCA_013214985.1 Hyphomicrobiales bacterium | reverse complement strand
ATTTAAATCAAAACGTCAACACAATATTCGGAGTTTCAAAGACTCAGAGTATAGTTAATATTCGTACTGTTCTTGAAAAGGCTATTAAAATGTTGGGTGCTAATGGTAAGAATCTTTATAATAAAATTGATAATTTGAGGGAAGAAGGCGCAATTACTGAGGGAATGAAAATTTGGGCTCATGCGCTTAGACTTGATGGTAATAAAGGAACTCATGATTTTGAGGGCACGGATAAAGAAGCCCGAGAAAATCTTGCGTTTCTGAGACAGTTTTTGGATTTGTGCTGGACTTTGCCAGCTACAATTGAGGCAAAAAAGTCTAATTCCATTGAAAAATAAATTCATATTTTGCTCTCATAAAAATCGATTAAATCATCAAGTCCTATTTGGAGGCGATCTAACATTAAAGCTCGACTAACATTTGTATTGCTTGAGGGATGATGCCTTCGAACACAATCAGAAATACTCATACTTTCCAAAATCACCTCCTGAACAATTACAATAATTGATCGCGATCTAATAAAATCAATGGCATTATGGTAACGCTTATTGCAATCAATCTTAAAGTCACTGATCGACATATCCGCTTGCCCTTCGTCAATTTCACGGATTTTAAAAGGCTTCACAAGCCGTGGTGACATTCCACCATTGTACCAGTCAGAATAAAGCTTTTCCGCTGCCTCAAATTGCTCAAGCGTGATTGTGCCACGATTGTAAAGCTTGCGAATGGGGTCATTGTCTAAAATTCTCACAACGGCCTCAGGTTTTTCATCTTTATCAACCAAGACGAAATCAACCTTTACGTCCTTGCCCTGTTTTTTTAGTCGACGCCGTGTTTTCTCAATATCTGATAGTGCCGCTTTTTGTGCCATGGTTCTATTCCTGATGTGAATGTTTTCAACGGACAGAAATAAATCTGTCCATTTGTTTTGGGTGTTTGACTTACTTCAGAACAAGACTTTCGATCTCTGGTTTACCTTTCAACCTCACAACCTCCATTTCGAAATCAATATCTGGTGGTGTTTTGAAATCGCGAGAATAGACGCAAGAAATTTTAGATTTTAAATCCCCTGTTTTTGTAGCTTCATATTCGAAATCAACACCCGAATATATGATCTTGTCCTCTAATAGTAAAAACAAGCCTGTTGTCATGGGTAAAAATAAAGAAGTGATCAAATCAGAAGACGATTGTGAAATCTATTCAGGCTGTTTTGTTAACGCAAAAATCAACCTCTGGGCGCAAAAAAACACCTATGGTAAACGTATTAATTGCGAGCTAATAGCCATTCAATTCGCTAGTGATGGCGAGGCGTTAGACGGTGTTTCAGTCTCTACCGATAAAGCAATGGAAGGCTTCGAAGCAGAAGGTGCCGACGACGATTTCATGGCCGCTTAGAACATTGTTTTAACCACCGCGCGGTGTGGGTTTTCCTGCTCGCATCACTTTTTAGCCCATTTAGCTTAACGGTAAAGCCGCCAGCTCATATCTGGTTCGATGTGAGTTCAACTCTCACGATGGGCACCAAAATTAGAAAGATATAAAATGAGCAATGTAGCCCAAATCGAAGATTATCAAGAAGACGATAATTCAAGCGGCCTCGCCAAAGAACGCCTTAAATCCTTTGTAGAACGTGTCGAACGTCTCGAAGAAGAAAAACAAACCATCATGGATGATATGAAAGAAATACTTGCCGAAGCCAAAGGCGAGGGGTTCGACGTCAAAGTGATAAAAGAAATTATTAAAATCCGTAAACAAGACGCCAACGACAGAGCCGAATTTCTAGCAATTCTCGATCTGTATATGGCCGCTCTAGGTATGGAATAATTTGTTTATCAGTGGCGGTCTTTCTGGCCGCTATCAATAAGTAAATAGGGTTACCAATGATCAATATTTCAATAGATTTCGAAACATATTCAGAAGCCAATATTAAAAAGATTGGTGCTTGGGCCCACCCGCAAGCAATAGTTTAATCGATGTTTGGCCGCAAATCTACCTGTTAGATGGCGGAGCGCGATTAGGTAAAACCATCACCAAATTTAGACGCACTTATTTTGCTCAAGATTATAGCGGGTTTAATTGGATTATCCGCGAGGGTAGTAAAGAAATCATCTACGGCAAATTAAAAGACATTTGCTTAACATTGTCAGCCAGTGATTACCTAAATATGCCAGATCGATTTAATCATATCGTAGAAATCGAGCTCCCAGAAGCTATTAGAAAACAATATAAAGAGTTAGAACGAGAGTTTTTAATTCAAGTCGAAGATCAAACGGTAGCGGTTTTTAATGCAGCCGCTTTAAGTAATAAACTACTGCAATTCTGTAACGGCGCTATTTATAAAGAACCAGGCTCAAAAGAATTTTTTAATATTCACGATAAAAAATTAGACGCATTTGAGGTAGTCCCCAATAATGAGACAGTGACTTAAGCTACAAATTTTGCTTGACTGGTCTATAACCAGACGAGGAA
>JABSRY010000524.1 GCA_013214985.1 Hyphomicrobiales bacterium | reverse complement strand
ATAAAAAGGATATGGCGGCGAAAGTCAACAGAATAGGTCATTATATCAGTGTAATCATTTTAAAGGCGTTAGGCTATGGCATTGCAGGTGAGGCGGGTAAAAGTTTAGTTGTGATCTTAGATATAGGCAAATGGACTGACTATAATAGTTCAGTACATTATGGTGATATGCTTGGTTTGATTTATTGGACATTAGCAAATCAAAATTGGGCTGAGGCGTTTAAAATCGCCAAAGAATATATTGGCGACATTGATTACAAAAATCAGAGAAATATCGTAGAAACTGCAAATGATGATAAAACCCAAAGATATAATAAACATCAGAAATTTGCATATAAGATTTGGAATGATGCAGATGTAACAATTGGTGAAGCTGGACAGAAATATATAAAATCCCGTAAATTATATATCCCTGAATATTATTCAAAATATAAAATTCGTTATGTTGCAAAATTAAAACATATCCATGCAACAACGCCCTTATCGTTCTGTATCTGGTGGACGCGCTCAGGTGAAAAGAATTCTATTTATGGTGGCTATGGTTGCCGCTAGACGAAACACCAAAATAAAAGAGTTTTATGACAGGCTCATTCAGAATGGTAAAAAGAAAATGGTCGCGATAACTGCTGTTATGCGTAAAATTATTACTATCCTAAATGCACAAATTAGAGATTATTATAAAATAAAACAAATGAGTTGATACTCTCCAACTACAATAAAACTAGCTCATTAAAGCGTCGAGCCTGAATATTGAATCTCTAGGATTCCCTTGAGTTCAGTTTTGTGTTTCACTCTAGATTTGGGGGGATGGCACCTTTAAAAAAGTGTTCGTGAAGGGCTAGCCTTTCGGAAGCTTGGATATAGCTAGCTTTGCATTCCACGATTTCACAGGCCTTTATGCCCATGTCTCGGGCAGCTTGTTCATAGCCTGCACGAGTCCCATGTACATAAGCGTCTGCAGAAATTACAGGCCCAGCAATAGTAATAAAATCGGGCGCAGAAGCAATTGTTAAAGACAAAAGGCTAACACCAAGCGCGTGTCCCGCATCAAAAAATGTCTTTCGGTGGTCACCGTCCTCTGCATTGGCCAATTCAACTGCAGCTTGGATGCATGCACTGAAGTCTACCTGCTTGACCATCATATTGCTTTCAGAGGTGCCAATTTTCTTCAGAATTGCTCGACCGGATGCCACTTGGCTAAGCTTGATAAACTTGCCATGAGTTCCGCAGTTCGAGGGCACTAAGATGTCATTGATCCAGCCCTCATCAGCTAAGCGTTTTACAATCTGTCCGCCAATTGCCAGACTAGCACCCATGCTGGCCGCCACGTGTACCAGAAAAATATTTAAGTTTGGCTTGCGGTTAACCGATGCATCGTCAAGGCAGTACATGCACAACGCGTCTCCGATATTTTCTACCCTAACAGGGCAACCTAAACGACGGTGCAAGCGATCTATTATCGGAAAGTTTGGCCAGCTGACAAAAACCGACTTGGTTAAATGACCTGTCGTGGCATTGATTGAGCCCGGTATTGATAATACCGCGCCCAGAACTCGATTGCGCTGCAGCAAACCGTTGCTGACAAGTTTATCGATGTAGTCCCCGATGTACTCAATGGTATTGGCGGCAGATAGAACCGTCTCCATTGGGATTTCTTTTTGATGATGTGTATGGCCGGACACATCAGTAACTGAAATTAAACGAGACATTGACGACAATGATATCGCAATCAGAAAACCACCAGCAGGGTTGATGTGTAACGATACATTGGGACGACCAAGTTGATTGTCTTTGCGTAAAACTGGATCTTCAAAGCAAATATCTTCTGCAATCAATTCCTTGGTGATACGAGACACCGATGCTGGCGTCAGGTTCATTTTCTCAGCCAATTCCTGACGGGATATAGCTCCATGAATCCGCATGGTACGTAGTAAAAGCGCACGATTCTGATTACGGATTTTCCTAAGGTGTGGCCTTTTTGTTTTGGATTGCTGCTGTTTCATCGACTGACTTCTTCAAGTTTTCAAGGGATTGTTAGCTATTATAGGGATCAAGTAAGGTTGAGGGCGTAATAGTATCATAAGCTTTTTTAAGGTATTGCCAAGTTGTTGTCAGCAGGTTGTGAATAGTTTTGGCTTACATAGCCCATCCTAAATAAATTGATTCAATTTGAAGAGGTCGTCAATGGAGCACATTTGTTGTCTTCGGATTGCTTTTGCATGTGCCCATTTTTGTTCGATTGGATTCAAGTCTGGAGAATAAGGCGGTAAGAACAAGAGCGTGTGTCCCGCTCTGACGATAGCTTCTCTCGTATCCTGTCGTTTATGAAAGCTTGCATTGTCCATAACAATCACAGCCTTTTCTGGTAATTTGGGTAACAAATCTTGCTTCACCCATGCAGTGAAAATATCGGGAGCTGTCAGATATTTTGTGTAAGTAGCTGTTTAAAATTTTATTCTACCTTCAAATAGAATAGCGAATTGGTTTAA
>JABSRY010000523.1 GCA_013214985.1 Hyphomicrobiales bacterium | reverse complement strand
CATTCAGGCAGGCCTCTTTCCACTGAGCTACTTGTTCAGGGTAAATACCTTTCTGGCGACAATACTCGCTTAATTGAGCTATATTCATATTCGACGTTTCGATAACAACTGAAAATTTATCTGCCGACGACCAACTGCTTGATTCTTTAATATTTACTGGCACAACTAAACCCTTCTTTCTTTTTTGATTGCGCCAATTATACAGAGTTTGGTCAGAAATTCCGGTTTCCTTAGCAACGGCACTGATGCTCATATTGTTGGGTGGCAACAGCTTTGCTATTGCTTTGGCTTTTACTACTTGTGTATAGTGCTTCATCGAATATCTCCAGCGCCCGGTGTTTGGGTTGATTAGGAGACACGACAACTATTCTGCCAGAGAGGGACAACCGCAAGGTGGGTACATTTTGGATCGATCTTAACGCTCAATATTCCAAGGCAGTAACTTCTCAAAGTCCTCCACATTTTCAGCATAGGGGATTTGTTTCAACACTGTACAAAAATACTTGTACGGCTCAAGACCGTTAGCTTTAGCCGACTCTATTAGACTGTAAAGGGTTGCGCTCGCTTTCGCGCCGTTTGAAGTGTCTGCGAACAACCAATTTTTTCGACCAATGACAAAGGGGCGGATTGCATTTTCTGCAAGTATATTACTCATATGAAGGCGACCATCATCACAATAACGAATTATCTTCGGCCATTGATTGCGACTATAAACCAACGCTTTATGCGTTAGGCTGCCTTTTTCAACTTTACCAATATTCTTGTCGACCCATGTCTTAAAGTCCTGTAGCAAAGGCACGCTTAGTTTTTGGCGTTGCCTATATCTCTCTTCGACAGAGAGGTCTTTTATCTCTTTTTCTATTTTATAGAGCTTTCTAAGTTTGCCTATCGCAACATCTGCTTTGCTAACGTTTCCTGACTTATTTTTCTTTGGTTGTGCTTTTTGCGCATTAACATAGTACCGGCGCAGGTGATCCATACAGCCTAATTGGGTAATACCTTGCGCTAAACAAACGGCATCATATCCTGGGTAGCCATCAACTTGGAGATAACCAGTGTAGCCTTCAAACAGACGCTGCGGCACCTCCTTTCCGCGAGAGGGGTCATATTCAAAAAGTATCGCCGGTTTGTCGGGCGGGCCGCCCAAGGTCACCCACATATATTTCTTTGATGTCGGGGATCGACCTTCTTCTTTTAAAACGGCTATTGTTGTTTCATCTCCCTGAATGTAATCGTATTCTAATTGGTGTTCTCGCATTAAATTAATTAATGGTTGTAGTTGTAATGATAATCGTATCATCCAATTAGCCATTGTTGTGCGAGTTATCGTACCGCCATAGCGAGATAGGATATTTTCTTGCCGATAAAGCGGCAATCCATCACAGAATTTAGCGATGATGATGTAGGCCAGTAAACTAATACTACCGATCGCTTTATTTAAAGGATGTTTTGGCATTGTTGCGGCTTTAATAGTACGCTTTGTCGTACCATCTTCATTGGTATCGGCAAAAACGGCTTTTTGTTGCAAGTATTCAAGTACACGTACTTTCGCGGGAGTGATATCGAGCTCTTCTTTTACTGTGGTATAGAAGACATCAATAGCGCCTTCTTTTTCTTCGTCGGTAAGGTCTATATAAACCTGCTCACGCGGAATATTCTTAGATAATCCTTTTCGGCCAGCGTTGCTTTTCTTCTTTGAAGGTGTGGTCTCGGATAATTGATCGTCTTCAGTCTCTTCTGCCAGCGTCTCAACTTCATCAAAAAATTCACCTTGATCTGAGTTCTTCTCACTACTACGACCGAATTGATTGGCTCTATTTAATCGGAGATGCTCTTCGAGAATTGCAATACGCTTTTGCTGGGATTTGATGACTTCCGTTTTTTTGTCTATAACGAAATTTTGTTCTAAGATGATTTTTTCAAAATTAACAACATCAGGTGAAACAGACTGAGATTCCAAAGAATCGATGTGGCTGCGCTTTGGAGCTAGTCTAGATTTATGTGTTTTTGTCTTTGATTTCATAAGCTAAATTTTACCAAATTTAGCTGTAAATTGCTTTATAAAGTTGTCTCATAAAATAACTTTTTATGGGGTTTCATCGCCATGACATCGTACCCATCGAGCAACCAATTTAATTGCTCTCCTGTCATTGTGATAAGCTCGTCAGATTTCTTCGGCCATTTGAATTTCCCTTCTGACAAGCTTTTATAATACAAAACAAATCCATTATCTTCCCAAAAAAGGCACTTAATTTTATTTCGCTGACGATTAGTAAATGCGTAAAGGAACCCATCGAAAGGGTTATGCCCCAATTCCATTTCAACCAAAGCGGCCAGCCCCCGATGCGCTTTTCTGAAGTCAATTGGATCACGGTAAATAAAGACTTTGCTGAGTGTTAAGCTGGGACGCATCACCTTTGTCATTTCATGACCTCCATCAACAGGCTAACAGTCATAAGATTATTAGGCTGGATACCACTGAGTACGATACC
>JABSRY010000522.1 GCA_013214985.1 Hyphomicrobiales bacterium | reverse complement strand
GATAAAACGGTGTTTTTAATCTCATCAGTTTGTTTTGATAAGCTATTATAGCAAGTGATAAAGTTTTTTGAAACATCAAAACCAACAAAATATTTATAGGTTATTTGAGTTTTTTGCATATCTAGTCTATCCTCATAATGCTTAAGATTGTCTACGGGCTTATATAAATAGCGGCCCAATCAACTCTTCAAGCGATTGATGAAAGCGGATGAGTAACCTTGATTAAGGCGGGTGTTAAAACCCAATCCTGTAACGGTAGCTCATCCACACTTCTTTCTATTTGTACAAATACAAAGAAGTGTCAGCATTCTAACTGACAAACTGAATATATCAAAAATTCAAGAGACAATCCTGTACTGTCTACTACCAAATGGATAGGCACATCTTTTAAGAATTTGAATTTTATAGGCAGCTTTAACCCAGAGCTTCGGCGTGATAAAGTCGAAAAGCATGGGACGGGAACATCTAATGCCATCAGACGCACCAAACCGCGCATCAGCCCTACTGTTTGGCGGAGCGCTTGATTATAAAGCATACCTAATGTTAGGCAGGTCATAATTGCCAGTTCCGAATAAATACCTTGTCCTCCAGGGCTAGTGCGTTTTGGTGTGAACCATGCATCTGCTACATCCGCACTCAGCCATACCGTTATATCGCCGCGTTGGCGAAGGCTTTCATTATACGCAGGCCAGTTAATCACACGATAACGCTTCTGATCAAACTTGTCCTGATAATCAGCTTTAAATTTATACGGCATAAAGCAATTCTTGATTCATTATTAAACAGCTAAAATACACTTAAATTCATATCCATGCAACAACGCCTTCCCAAGCCCATCTAGTAAAGATTGCCCCCCACAATGGCAACCGTGAACGTGGTACAGGCATTCTAAACAATGAGCTCAATATCGGCAAATTGGTTTGGGGACGTAGTATTTCATCTTGACTGATCGTTCCAAATATATTATTAACTGATCATTCCAAATGAATAAGCGGGTGATTTATGCCATTAGAAAAAAAATTCAATATAGATGATGCGTTAAAACACGCAATGGACGTGTTTTGGGTGTTTGGTTTTGAGGCAAGCTCAACTCAGAAGCTGCTGGCAAGTATGAACATTAACCGAGGTAGCTTATATGCGACCTTTGGTAATAAACAATCATTGTTCATCAAGGCATTACGCCTCTATATCATCAGCTACCAAACCAAAAGCCTTGACATGTTATCGAATATTTTTGCGCCATGTGAAGCAATTACCCAGTTATTTCAACAAGTCATCGCCTCGGCACTTGCAGATGATGAGCGGAGAGGATGCTTTTTGGTAAATACGCTGCTTGATCTATCTGCCCATGAGCAAGAAGTGCAAAAACTTGCGACTGCGGCAATTGATCAAATTGAGTTGTTCTTTAACGTTCAGATCGCGGCCGGGCAAAATACGGGTGCTATTTCAAAGTCAATTGATAAGCAAAAGGCTGCATCTGCTTTACTTGGCTTATTACTGGGCATTCGGGTACTTTCGAGAATTGATCCAAATAAAGAGCGGCTTATTGCCATTCAAATTCAGGCCGAAAATATTCTGGTTTGAAGCTTAAGAAGAATAAAATAACTAATTACAATCAAACAACTGGAGACAGACATGAATAATATTTCTCGTGCACAAATATGGCAATCTTTGATGGGGCTACCACACTGGGTAAAGTTATGGCTTTTGGTTTTAATGACTGCAAATATGAGCTCACTATTTTTTCTCGACAGCAGTGTAGGGCGATGGACTGCAATTAGCTTTTTAGTGGTCGGTTTGGTGAACATGCCAATGGTTTATTTTCAAAATGGGCTGACCCGTTTGCTATCGTTTCCGCATCTAATATGGTTTGGTCTACTTGCTTACCTGGTAACTCAACTTTTTGGACAAACAGATTTGTTGACTGGCAATTTGAGAAACTTTATCATTATGGTAATCGTAATAAACGGTATTTCACTGGCTTTTGACACCTTGGAATGCATCCGTTGGTTAAAGGGTAACCGCGAAGTTTTGGGTTTAAAAGAGTAACTAAAGCTATATTGTCAATGAGCATTTAAAATTGAGCCACTATTGGCACTAAAAAGTGAGCCACTTGATTTGCAGAATAAGGGTTGTTAATGGCCGTGTAAATTCGGCCAGATGTCGGTGTAGAAGTGATTGATTATGGTTGTGTATGTTTTTATAATGGAGGGGCATGCCCCTCCATTATAAAATTGTTTTTTGTTTCTGGAGTTTAGCCTGGTGATTATGGCTTATTTAGTTTGCTCTGAGAGAAGCGGTATGAGTTATTTGCCGTTTCAATGATTGAGCAATGATGGGTAATTCTATCAAGCAATGCCGTTGTCATTTTTGCATCTCCAAATACCGACACCCACTCACCAAATTCAAGATTAGTAGTAATGATGATACTGGTCGGCGTTGTTGCATGGATATGAATTTAAGTGTATTTTAGCTGTTTAATAATGAATCAAGAATTTCTTTATGCCGTATA
>JABSRY010000521.1 GCA_013214985.1 Hyphomicrobiales bacterium | reverse complement strand
CTCAGTTCTACGCTTTACATTGTATGTTGCCATATCGGCGCTGGCTTCGGGCGCGGCCGCCATCATAGAATTCAGCACTTTACTTGCCTGTCTTTTTACAGCCTTATCGCCATATAAAATAACCGTTGTATTAAGCTCAATATTTAGTTGTTGAATCTGCGTATCATACGGCGTTTTAATGATGGTAACATTGCCATTTTGCGCAATTTGACTAAATGCGCCATTGGCATTTTGGGCAATTTCTTGCCAAATTTGTTTTGTATTACCGTCATTACCTGCCAAAACAGTGTTAATTATTATATCTTTTTTCTTGGCGATTTTAACAATTTGCATATATTTCATATCGTCTTGATAATCCATTTTTGGTGGAGCATCACCTACTAAGAAAACTATTTTTAACGTGTCATCCGCATCGTCCCAATTTTGTTGGTTTACCGCTTCAAATAACGCCTGATTAACAGATTCTGGGTGATCGCCACCACCTGCCGCTTGAAACTCAATTAGGTCGGCATAAATGCCATTTATATCATTGGTAATCGCAAAATGCTTGGTTACATATTTGTCGCCACGGTCGCGATATGCAATTAAGCCCATGCGCACTTCTACATTTGTTTTTGCATTTTGAATTTCATTGGCTATGTGCCAAATTTTGTTTTTAGCACCTTCAATAAGCCCGCCCATAGAGCCTGTTGTGTCCAAAACAAAAACAACTTCTATTTTTTGTCGCTGCTGTTGAACATGGGTTTTTTGAACTGTCAGACTGTTTGTAGATGACGATGCTGCGCTGGCTATTATAGGCGCTGTAATGCTCGTGCAAATTAATAGGGATAGTAATATTTTGGTAAACTTTGTCATCTTGTCTCAATCTCTGGTTGTTAAACGAGGGGATATATGAAACCTAAAAGCCAATTTTGTTAAAAATACGCCGAGATTGTGACAACTATGTGAGTATATAATTCTTTTAGAATTATACAAATAATTCACCCATTATATTTATAAAATGTTATGTAGTTTAAATAACTTATAATCTGTAAATAGAATTAAATTGGTGAATATATGACCGCAAATCTTCTAGAAATTGAAATTCGTGACGAAGATGAGCGTATGTCCGCTGAGTTTATCGCCTCAGTAACCAACTGCATCGAAAATAACGAGGTGTCAAGCCTTAAGCCCTTGCTAATCGAAATGCATGATGCCGATTTAGCCGATTTTATCGAAATTCTTAAACCTGCGACGCGGCTAGATTTTTTCAGGCTGATGGGTACCGAGTTTGATTTTTCGGTGCTAACCGAGCTTGATGAAACGATTCGTGATGAGCTAATTGAATTATTACCAAACAATTATATTGCCGATGAACTACGCGAGTTAGATTCGGATGACCAAATTCATGTACTTGAGGATTTGGATGAAGAAGATAAAGACGAAATTCTGGCACATATTCCCGTATATGAAAGACGCGTTTTAGAACGTGGCTTAGATTATGCCGAGGATAGTGCAGGGCGTTTGATGCAAAATACTTTTATTTCTGTTCCACCATTTTGGAGCGTCGAAAAAGTAATGCAGTTCATCCGTAATGATAAATATCTGCCCGATTAGTTTTTCGAAATTTTTGTAACGGATGCTAATTTTCATTATTTAGGCAGCGTGCCGTTAGATGTTTTGTTGAGATCATCAAAAGAAATTATTGTCGAAAATATAATGGATGATGGTGACGTTACGGTTAGTTTGTCGGATGATCAGGAAGAAGTTGCGCTACAGTTTCAGCGTTATAACTTGATTTCAGCCCCAGTTATTGACGAAAGTGAGCGCCTTGTGGGCGTGGTTACCATCGATGACGTGGTCGATGTTATTAGAGAAGAAGCCGAAGAAGATATGAACCTAATGGCGGGTGTTGGTAGTAGCGAGTCGTTATCGGATACAGTTATTAGAACCAGTAAAGCGCGCTTCATTTGGCTTTTCGTAAATTTAATTACCGCTATTTTAGCCTCTGTTGTAATTGGCATGTATGACGCGACTATCGAGCAAATGGTGTCACTGGCTATTCTAATGCCTATCGTAGCCTCAATGGGCGGTAATGCTGGCACACAAACCATGACCGTGGCAGTACGCGCAATCGCAACACGCGAATTAACGGCATATAATATGGCCAGAGTTATATCGCGTGAGGTTTTAGTGGGCGGTATAAATGGGTTTTTATTTGCTATCATTGTTGGTTTTGTTGCATATTTTTGGTTTGGCTCGGTCGGGCTTGGTGTCGTTATTTTTGTCGCGATGATCTTAAACATGGTCATTGCCGCATTTGCTGGTATCGCTATTCCCTTAACGCTCGACAAATTGGGCGCAGACCCTGCGCTTGCATCATCTGTGTTCTTAACTACAGTAACCGATGTCGTTGGTTTTATTGCATTTTTAAGTTTGGCAACAAAATTTTTATTATAGATATTTCATTAAATTGATTGACGTTGATTTTAATTGACTATTACGTAAACGTAATTCAAATTAAGGTATGAAATATTA
>JABSRY010000520.1 GCA_013214985.1 Hyphomicrobiales bacterium | reverse complement strand
ACCAATATGCCAAATGGTGCTGAAAATTTATTTGTTGGCACGGTTAGGAATCATAATTTTGGTAAGCAAGTCTTGGGTATTAGTTATGATGTTTTTGTGCCGCTTGCGAAGCAAAGTTTTTTAGAAATTTGCCAAGAAGCACAACACAAATGGGGTGATGCGCTTGATCTATATGTGGTGCATGGGCAAGGTCGGTTGGACATTGGTGGGGTGAGTATTGTTATTGCCGTTGGCTCGCCGCACCGAGATGAAGGGTTTAAAGCTTGCCGATATATTATAGAGCAAATTAAGCATCGATCGCCTGTTTGGAAGCTCGAACATTATGTGGATGGGGATAGTGAGTGGAGTAAGGGGTGTGAGTTATGCAGCCATGCTAATATTGTGGATGCCCATAATATTGAACATGAGCATAATTATGGATGAAATGTGCTGCAGTTAATTTTATGCATTATAAATTTGTTGTAATATATTGAAATTATTAGTTTATTTATTATTTTATTGTTGCTGTGTAGTTTTCTATAAATTTGATTTTTTATATCAAAGAATATGGGATAAATATATTGCTATTTTAGTGTCGAGAAGCTGTAAATAATTGGGTTTTTTGGTGCAAAAATATATACTTTTGTTGTTAAATTATATATAGTTTTATTACTGGATTAAACTTAAATAAGCCTTTGTCATTATTAAGAAAAATATTAATTTTCGTTGGTTTATTTTGCAGTATTTTGTTTAAAACAGTAGGTCTTTTGCTGACTTTAAATTTGTGATTAACGGGATAGGGCATTTAATGGATAAATTACTTTGTATTGGCGAAGTTATGCTTGAATTATCTCAGGTTAATGAGAATTCATATAAAAAGAGTTTTGCTGGGGATACGTTTAATGTTGCGCATTATGCGGCGATAACTGGCGGTGAAAAGATTGAAACCGAATATTTAACGGCGATTGGTACTGACAATGAAAGTGACGCATGTTTTGAGTTTATTGCGGCCAATAATGTTGGTGTTCGCCATATAATTCGGGATGAAAATCGAACGATTGGTTTGTTTTTATTATCGAACGATGATGAAGGCGAAAAAAAATATAATTATTGGCGTAGCGTTGCTGCCGCGAAATATGTATTTAACCAACCTCGAGATTTATCTGGTTTTAATTTGATAAATATTTCGGGTATCACGGCCGCTATTACGATTGAAAAAGACAATTTAATTGCCAGTCTTTTGCAAGCGAAAAACAAGGGTGCTAAAATTATTTATGATTTTAATTATCGCCCGATGCTTTGGTCTGTCGAAGATGCCAAAAAATTTGCTTTGAAAATATTGCCGCTTGTTGATATTGCCAAAATATCGGATGAAGAGCTTGAAACATTATTTCCTAGCCAAAGTTTGCAGGGGTTTTCGAAAGAATACCCAAATGCGGAGTGGATTTTTACTTGTGGTGGGGAAAAAGCAGAAGTTTGGCAATCTGGTGACATGATTGCTCAAAAAATATTTGAACCCATAACCGATATTGTGGATACGAGTGCCGCGGGGGATAGTTTTTTAGGCACTTATTTAAGCTCATATTTAATGGGGTTTGATGCTGCTCAACGCCTTAAGCGTGCTCACAGAATTGCGGTACAAGTTATTGCGCATAAAGGCTCGATTGTATCGATAGATTTAACTAAATTGGAAATATAAAATGTCAGAAATATTGGATAAAATTGCGAAAATGCCACTAATTGCTATTTTGCGTGGCATTGAGCCTAGTGAAGCGGATGAAATTTCGACTGCGCTGGTAAATGGCGGTTTGGCTTTTATGGAAGTGACTTTAAACAGCGATAACTGGCAAAGAAGTTTAGAGATTATGCGCGATAAGCATGGCGATGATATAATTTTGGGTGCGGGCACTGTTCTTGAAGTTGAACAAGTTAAGCAATTGGCGGCTATTGGAATTAAGGCTATAATTTCGCCGAATATGGATTTGGAGATAATTAAAGCCACGAAAGACCTTGGCATGTTATCGATACCCGGTTGTTATACGCCAACGGAATGTTTTACTGCCTTAAAAGCGGGGGCTGATATTTTAAAAATATTCCCTGCTGATAATTTGGGTGTTTCGCATATAAAAGCGATTAGTGCGGTATTGCCTGCGGGTACAAAAATATGCCCAACGGGTGGTGTGAACAAAGAGAATATGGCGAGCTTTCAACAAGCTGGGGTTTTTGCAATGGGTATGGGGTCGGCGCTTTATAAACCTAAAAAATTGGCTGCGGATGTTGAGAAGTCGGCCAGAGAGTTTGTCGAAGCTTACAATAGCGGATTATAAGCTTTTGAAAATTACGAATAATGACTTGCCTTAATAATATTGATTGAGGCAAGTCATGTTAGTTTAAGTTTATTGAAGATCTTTAGGTAATAGGTTGTTTGGAATGTTTTGAAAACAGACTAGGCGTAGAAAACGCCTAATTGCCATGGTGCCGACTGATGTTGCGCCAAAATTGGTCGATGCTGGGTAAGGCCCACCATGCACAATTGTATCTGA
>JABSRY010000052.1 GCA_013214985.1 Hyphomicrobiales bacterium | reverse complement strand
TTTGGTATATTAAAATAAAAAGTGAGGGTAGATAACTACCCTCGCCTCATTTGATTATGTTATTAAGAGATAATCTTACCAACAACACCCGCACCTACGGTACGTCCACCTTCACGGATAGAGAAACGAAGTTGCTCTTCCATGGCGATTGGTGCGATTAGTTCAACATCAATATTAACATTGTCGCCTGGCATTACCATTTCTGTACCTTCTTGTAAAGACACAACGCCTGTTACATCGGTTGTACGGAAATAGAACTGTGGACGATATTTTGTAAAGAATGGAGTATGACGTCCACCTTCCTCTTTTGTAAGGATGTATGCTTCAGCAACAAACTTAGTATGCGGTGTAATTGAACCAGGTGCACATAGCACTTGACCACGAACAACGTCTTCACGTTTAGTACCACGAAGTAGCACGCCAACGTTATCACCAGCTTGACCTGAATCAAGAAGCTTACGGAACATTTCAACACCAGTACAAGTTGTAGTAGTAGTGTCTTTCATGCCAACGATCTCAATATTGTCGCCAACATTAACAATACCACGTTCAACACGACCAGTTACCACTGTACCACGACCAGAAATTGAGAATACATCTTCAATAGGTAGTAGGAACGGAAGATCTTTAGGACGATCTGGAGTTGGAATGTATGTATCAACGGCTTCCATCAATTTAATGATAGAGTTTTTGCCGATTTCTTCGTCGCGGCCTTCAACAGCAGCCAAAGCAGAACCCATAACGATAGGAATATCATCACCAGGGAAATCATATTCGCTAAGTAGTTCACGAATTTCCATTTCAACTAGTTCTAGAAGCTCTTCATCGTCAACTTGGTCAACTTTGTTCATGTAGATCACTAGATAAGGCACACCACATTGACGAGCAAGCAAGATATGCTCACGAGTTTGTGGCATAGGACCATCAGCAGCAGACACAACCAAGATGCCACCATCCATTTGTGCAGCACCAGTAATCATGTTTTTAACATAGTCAGCATGGCCTGGGCAATCCACATGCGCATAATGACGATTAACAGTTTCATATTCAACATGAGCAGTTGAAATAGTAATACCACGTTCGCGCTCTTCAGGTGCACCATCAATGTCAGCATATGCCATTGCTACGCCACCAGAAGTTTCAGCCATTACCATAGTAATAGCAGCCGTTAGTGTTGTTTTACCATGGTCAACATGGCCGATTGTGCCAACGTTAACATGAGGTTTATTACGCTCAAACTTTTCTTTAGCCATTAGGGCTCTCCATTTAATATTGTCAGACTCTAATTGAGCCTGACGAAGTTCTATATTTTATATTCAAGCAAGTTTTGCGATAATTTCATCCGCAACCGCTTGAGGTACTTGATCATAATGATCGAATTGCATAGTAAACTGAGCACGACCCTGCGTTGCAGAACGTAGATTGTTTACATAGCCAAACATGTTTGCCAAAGGCACCATCGCGTCAACAACTTGCGCGTTACCTCGAATTTGTGTTCCCGAAATCATACCACGGCGAGAGTTAAGGTCACCAATAACATCACCAACATAATCTTCAGGTGTCACTACTTCAACCTTCATAATTGGTTCAAGTAATTTAAGACCCGCTTCACGTACGCCTTCACGGAAGCCCGCACGACCAGCAAGTTCAAATGCCATTACAGAGGAGTCAACATCATGATAACTACCGTCAACCAGCGTTACCTTAATATTTAACATTGGGAAGCCAGCAAGCACACCTGTTTCAACAACAGATTTGATACCTTTTTCCACACCTGGAATATATTCTTTAGGAACCGAACCACCAACAATTTTACTTTCGAAATCGAAACCTTCATTATTGTCGCCAGGCTCAATGATCATTTTAATCTTCGCATATTGACCAGAACCACCAGATTGTTTCTTATGTGTATAGTTGATTTCATATTCACCAACAATAGTTTCACGATAAGCAACCTGAGGTGCACCAACATTCGCTTCAACACCAAACTCTCGGCGCAAACGATCAACCAGAATATCCAAATGAAGTTCACCCATACCCGCAATAATTGTTTGACCTGATTCGAAATCAGATGAAACGCGGAATGAAGGATCTTCAGCAGCCAAACGTTGTAGGCCTTGGCCTAGTTTTTCTTGGTCAGCTTTGGTTTTTGGTTCGATAGCAATCTCGATCACAGGATCAGGGAATTCCATACGTTCCAAAATAACTGGTTTAAGCATATCAGACAAAGTATCGCCAGTTGTTGTATACTTCAAACCTGCCAAAGCAACAATGTCACCCGCACGGGCAACTTTGACGTCTTCACGCGAGTTAGAATGCATTTCCAACATACGACCAACACGTTCTTTTTTATCTTTTACTGTGTTCAATACTGTTTGACCAGATTCAAGCACACCAGAATAAATACGAACAAATGTCAATGTACCAACAAATGGGTCATTCATAATTTTAAATGCTAACAAACCTAAAGGCTCATCATCAGATGCTTTACGTGTCGTTGGTTCATCCGTTTTAAAGTCGATACCTTTGATATCAGGAATATCAACCGGTGAAGGCAGATAATCAACCACTGCATCCAATAATGTTTGTACACCTTTGTTTTTAAAGGCAGTACCACAACATACAGGATGGAATAGAACGTCAATTGTACCTCTACGAATAAGTGCTTTAAGCTCATCTATGTTAGGCATAACACCTTCAAGATATTTGTCCATTGCAGCTTCATCAGCTTCTACAGCAACTTCAATTAGCTTTTCGCGCCATTCTTCAGCATGCTCTTGATATTCAGCAGGAATATCAATAACATTGAATTCAGCACCAAGATTATCATTTTCCCAAACGACTGCATTCATTTCAACTAAATCGATACTACCGATATAGTCGTTTTCAGCACCCATTGGCAATTGAATAACACAAGCCTGTGCACCCAAACGAGTGTCCATCATTTCAACACAGTTGAAAAAATCGGCACCAATTTTGTCCATTTTGTTCACGAAGAACATACGGGGCACATTATACTTTTCAGCTTGACGCCAAACAGTTTCGGTTTGTGGTTCAACACCAGCATTGGCATCTAGTAATGTTACGGCACCATCGAGTACGCGCAAGCTACGTTCAACTTCAATAGTGAAGTCAACATGACCTGGTGTGTCGATGATGTTTAGGCGTTTGCCCTTCCAATAGGTAGTCGTAGCAGCAGAAGTGATAGTAATACCACGTTCTTGCTCCTGCTCCATCCAATCCATTGTCGCAGCGCCATCATGCACTTCGCCAATTTTGTGGCTTTTACCTGTATAATATAGGATCCGTTCCGTAGCAGTGGTTTTACCCGCATCAATATGCGCCATAATACCAAAATTACGATAATCCTCAATTTTATGCTCACGAGCCATGATTTATCTCCTAAATACGGCTTACCAACGATAATGAGAGAATGCACGGTTGGCTTCGGCCATACGATGCGTATCTTCACGTTTTTTAACTGCATTACCACGGTTATTTGCAGCGTCCAACAATTCACCAGATAGGCGAGCTGTCATTGGTGTTTCATTACGGCCACGAGCGGCGTTAATTAGCCAACGAATGGCTAATGCACGGCGACGATCTGGGCGTACTTCAACTGGTACTTGGTATGTAGCACCACCAACACGGCGCGAACGCACTTCGGTCATTGGAGCAACATTTTCAAGAGCTTCATGGAAAGTTGTTAAAGGCTCGCCGCTAGTTTTAGCTTCGATCTTTTCAAGCGCACCGTAAACGATACGTTCTGCAACTGATTTCTTACCATCTAGCATTAGGCAGTTCATAAACTTACTTAATACTACATCGCCATATTTTGCGTCTGGCAAAATTTGACGTTTCTCTGCGCGATGACGTCTAGACATATTACATCACCTCCTATTTAGGGCGCTTAGCGCCGTATTTTGAACGACGTTGTTTACGATCTTTAACACCTTGGGTATCAAGAACACCACGAATGATATGATAGCGAACACCCGGTAAATCTTTAACACGACCGCCACGAATAAGAACAACACTATGTTCTTGTAAGTTATGGCCTTCACCTGGGATATAGCTAGTCACTTCAAAACCATTTACCAAACGAACACGCGCTACTTTACGTAGGGCCGAGTTTGGTTTTTTCGGAGTTGTTGTGTAAACGCGAGTACATACACCGCGTTTTTGAGGGCAAGCTTCCATCGCGGGGACCTTGTTACGCTTAACAGGTACCTTACGAGGCTTGCGAAGTAGTTGGTTAATAGTAGGCATTTCTGCTTTTAAACCTTCACAAATTACATCATATTAAATACAAATCTTACTTCGTATCCAACATGTACTTTACACACAGCAAGTTACCTTACTCTGCGCATCGGAATGGTGATTAAAAATCACCGCTAAGTTCTTCATTTGTTAGATTTGCATTAGTTTTCTACGAAAATAGAATCCCGCAACATATCTTATAAAGTGGCCGCAACATAGAAGCATATTAAGTAACCGTCAAGCGCAATTTTATAATTTTTTAAGCAAGATTAACGACAGTTTCATGAATATTTCTGCAAATAAGTTGCATAACAAAAAAAAAAGCCGCATCAGAAGATGCGGCTTTAAAATTATATTAAAACCACTATTCCGAATGATCGCTAATACCTAACGGTTCAGCAAATACTGCAGCACTTGCAGCAGCAGCTTCACGTTCAGCAGCAGCAATTGCATCGGCTTTTTCTTGTTCTGCTAAAATCAGTTGATCTCGTTTATTTGCGACTTTCTTCATTCTAGCGAGCATAGCACCTGTACCAGCTGGCAACAAACGACCAACAATAACATTTTCTTTAAGGCCTTCTAACGTATCAACTTTACCATGAATAGCAGCTTCAGTTAACACACGAGTAGTCTCTTGGAAAGATGCAGCAGAAAACACACTACGCGTTTGCAATGATGCCTTAGTAATACCTAATAAAATAGGCATTGCTTTTGCTTCACGTTTACCATCTGCAACAAGTTTAGCATTCATATCAGCAAAGTCATGACGGTCAATCTGCTCGTTTTTGAACATATGACTTTCACCAGGGTCAGTAATCTCGACTTTTTGCAGCATGTTACGAACGATAACTTCAATATGTTTATCGTTAATTGGCACACCTTGTAGACGGTATACTTCCTGAATTTCATTCACCAAATAGTTTGAAAGCTCTTCAACACCTTTAATTGCAAGAATATCATGCGGTGCAGGGTTACCATCCAAAATATATTCGCCTAATTCTATATAGTCACCATCTTGCACTTGAAGATGCTTGCCTTTTGGAATTAGATATTCTGCTGGTTCCAACTCATCATTCTCAGGAACAATAGAAATACGACGTTTGTTTTTGTAATCACGGCCAAACTTAATAGTACCCGAAATCTCTGCAATAACCGCATGATCTTTAGGGCGACGTGCTTCAAACAATTCAGCAACACGCGGTAGACCACCCGTAATATCACGAGTTTTAGCACTTTCTTGTGGCATACGAGCAAGTACGTCACCAGGTTTAACAACCGTGCCAGGTTCTACAGAAAGAATTGAGCCAACAGCCATTAGGTATGACGCATCACCACCTTTTGAAAGTTTTTTCATTTCGCCATTTTCGTCCACAATCACAATAGCCGGTGTTAAACCAGCACCACGGGTGTTAGAGCGCCAATCGGTAATTACACGCTGCGTAATACCTGTTGCTTCGTCTGCATCTTCTTGAACAGAAACAGTTTCAACCAAATCAACAAACTTAATTGTACCACCAACTTCAGTCATCACAGGGCGTGAATATGGGTCCCAATCTGCAATACGATCACCACGAGAAACTTTTTCGCCATCTTTAAGTTTAATTAAAGAGCCGTATGAAAGTTTATGGCTAGCAACCTCATTACCATCTAGATCAACGATTTCAATAATCATTTTACGACCCATGACAACAAGTTCACCATTTGCACGAGAAATCGACGTATCATTTTTAAACTTGATGACACCATCATGTTTACTTTCAAGATACGAGTTATCGACCACTTGCGCCGTACCACCAATATGGAAAGTACGCATCGTAAGTTGAGTACCTGGTTCACCAATAGATTGCGCGGCAATAACACCAACAGCTTCACCAATGTTTACTTTGGTACCGCGTGCAAGGTCACGACCATAACATGTAGCACACACGCCATTGGTAGATTTACATGTCAAAATTGAACGAATTTCAATTTGTTGTAAGCCATGTTTTTCAATCAATTCAGCATGAGCCTCATCAATCATAGTGTTCTTGGTTAAGAATATTTCTTTCTTACCAGGAATATTGGTATCTGTTGCAACTGTACGTCCAAGTACACGTTCTGCAACCGATGCAACAATCTCACCAGAATCGATAATTGGGCGAACCACAATAAACTCATCTGACCCACAATTATCTTCGGTAATAATACTATCTTGGGCAACATCCACCAAACGACGAGTCAAATAACCAGAACTCGCTGTTTTCATAGCTGTATCCGCCAAACCTTTACGCGCACCATGGGTGGAGTTAAAGTATTCGTTAACGGTCAAGCCCTCTTTAAAGTTAGAGATAATTGGCGTTTCGATAATTTCACCATTCGGCTTAGCCATCAAACCACGCATACCAGCAAGCTGTTTCATTTGAGCTGGCGAGCCACGCGCACCAGAATGAGACATCATATAAACCGAGTTAATTGGTTTTTGACGACCAGTCTCTTCATCAATTTGCACAGCAGAAATAGCAGACATCATCGCATCAGCAATTTTATCTGTACATTTAGACCAAGCATCAACAACTTTATTGTATTTTTCGCCCTTAGTAATAAGACCGTCAAGATATTGTTGTTCAAATTCTTGAGTAAGCGCAGTCGTTTCGCCAACAATTTTATCTTTATTGGTTGGAATAAGCATATCGTCCATACCGAACGAAATACCAGCACGACAAGCCCATTTAAAGCCCATTGCCATCATTTTATCAGCAAACATTACAGTTTCTTTTTGACCACAATGACGATAAACAACATCGATCATTTTAGAAATTTCTTTCTTAGTCAAAATTTTGTTAATAATATCAAACTGTATTTCTTTAAATTTAGGCAATAATGTACTCAAAATCAAACGACCTGGTGTTGTATCATACATTTTTGATACATCGTTGCCATCAGCATCGATGCCAGTATAACGACCTTTAATTTTCGTATGGAGCGTAACAGCACCCGATTCTAACGCATAATCGATTTCTGCTTGGCTAGACAATAGCATACCTTCGCCAGGTTCCTTATCCGCTTCAAGAGAAAGATAATAAAGTCCAAGTACAATATCTTGACTAGGCACAATAATAGGTTCACCCGATGCAGGATGCAAAATATTATTTGTAGACATCATCAATACACGTGCTTCTAACTGTGCTTCAAGCGATAATGGCACATGAACCGCCATTTGGTCACCGTCAAAGTCAGCATTAAACGCAGTACATACAAGCGGATGCAGTTGAATAGCTTTACCTTCAATCAATACAGGCTCAAACGCTTGAATACCCAATCTATGTAGTGTAGGCGCACGGTTAAGCATAATAGGATGTTCACGAATTACTTCGTCAAGAATATCCCAAACTTCAGGACGGGCTTTTTCAACCAATTTCTTAGCTTGCTTAACAGTCGTCGATAAACCACGGGCTTCCAATTTAGAATAAATAAACGGCTTAAACAGCTCAAGCGCCATTTTTTTAGGCAAACCACATTGATGAAGCTTAAGCTCAGGACCCACAACAATAACCGAACGGCCAGAATAATCCACACGCTTACCAAGTAAGTTTTGACGGAAACGCCCCTGCTTACCTTTAAGCATCTCAGAAAGTGATTTAAGCGGGCGTTTGTTAGCACCCGTAATTGTACGACCACGACGACCATTGTCAAATAGTGCATCAACAGACTCTTGCAACATACGTTTTTCATTACGCACAATAATATCTGGCGCACGAAGCTCCATAAGGCGTTTTAAACGGTTGTTACGGTTAATAACCCGACGATAAAGATCGTTCAAATCAGACGTCGCAAAACGGCCACCATCAAGCGGTACCAATGGGCGTAATTCTGGTGGAATTACAGGTACAACCGTCATGATCATCCATTCTGGCTTATTGTCAGAATTAATAAAGGCATCAACTACTTTAAGACGTTTTGCCAATTTCTTAGGCTTAAGCTCAGTTGTCGCTTCGGCTATTTCAACACGAAGATCAGCAGCGGTTTGCTCTAGGTTTAAGTTCCGCAACATTTCTTGAATGGCTTCTGCGCCAATAGATGCAGTGAAACTATCTTCACCATAGCTATCGCAACAATCCATATATTCTTCTTCACTAAGCAATTGATGTTGCTTCAGGTCTGTTAAACCTGGCTCAATAACAATATAGCTTTCAAAATAAAGAACGCGTTCAAGGTTTTTCAAAGTCATATCCAATAACAAACCAATACGGCTTGGAAGGGATTTCAAAAACCAAATATGTGCGACAGGCGCAGCAAGGTCAATATGCCCCATACGATCACGTCGCACATTAGACAATGTGACTTCAACACCACATTTTTCGCAAATAATGCCTTTATATTTCATGCGCTTATATTTACCGCAAAGACATTCATAATCTTTCATCGGGCCAAAAATACGCGAACAAAATAAACCATCTTTCTCAGGTTTAAATGTACGGTAATTTAAAGTTTCAGGCTTTTTAATTTCGCCATGTGACCATGAAAGAATTTTTTCTGGACTAGCAATGGAGATCCTGATTTGATCAAAGTTTTGTTGACCAGATGCTGGATTGAAAATATTCATGACCTCTTGGTTCATGTGCTTTCTCCTTAGGGCTGAAGGATTGCATTCCTTCAAAAATAAAAAATATTCAATGTAAAGTCGAGGGGCGTCCCCCCCCCGTCTCTTAAACCTAACTATTCGGCAGCTTGGTTAGAAGTCTCTTCCTTTGCAGCTTTATCAGCAAGCAATTGAGCAGAATTTTCTAATTGTACATTCAAGCCTAACGATCTCATTTCTTTAATCAACACGTTAAAGCTTTCAGGCAGGCCTGCTTCGAACGAATCATCACCACGGACAATAGATTCGTAAACCTTAGTACGACCAGCAACGTCATCCGACTTAACGGTTAACATTTCTTGCAACGTATAAGCTGCACCATAAGCCATAAGCGCCCACACTTCCATCTCACCGAAGCGTTGACCACCAAACTGAGCTTTACCACCCAATGGTTGTTGTGTAACCAATGAGTATGGCCCAATAGAACGTGCATGGATTTTATCGTCCACCAAATGATGTAGCTTGAGCAGGTATTTATAACCAACTGTCACTTTACGATCAAATCTCTCGCCTGTACGACCATCACGTAACCAAGATTGGCCAGAACTGTCTAAACCAGAGCGGCCCAACAGATCAACAATGTCTTCTTCGTGAGCACCATCAAACACAGGTGTCGCGATTGGTACACCACGTTTAAGGTTGCTCGCAAGTTCAAGAATCTCTTCATCATTCATACTATTAAGCACTTCATGATCATTGCCATAAGCAATTTTAAGAGTCTCTTTTAGGCTTTCAATTTTTTCAGCACCACGTTGATAGGTTTCTAGCGCTTCACCAATTTGACGGCCAAGACCAGCAGATGCCCAACCCATATGGGTTTCAAGAATCTGA
>JABSRY010000519.1 GCA_013214985.1 Hyphomicrobiales bacterium | reverse complement strand
AACATTGAAACCAGATGTCATTTTGCTGTCTGCCGCCACTTTACGATCTTGAGCCATTGGCCGCTCGGAACGCATTCTCGAAGGGATATTATTTTTAATTTTTGAATTTCTCATAGTATCAGCATTCTGGTGTATATTGGTATTATTAAATTTTTGGCTTTGACCATGTGATGTTGCGCGATTACCCGAACCACCAGTTCCAGTCATTTGAATTTGTTCAAACTCTTCTTTTTGTTGTTCTTCCATTTTTAAATTTTGGTAAACTTCTCGCCTATCCTCTTCGTCGTGTGATGCGTTTTCAATAGCATTGGACAACCATTCACCCATGGTAACGCCTGCAACGCGGGCTTGTAACTTTACCATCTCGCGGGTTTCTGGATTAATTCCCTTAACGCTCCAAGGTGTATTTGATGTCATGCTTTTTACCATTCAATTTATTTTGGTAATATTTTTTGATATCTTACTTATATTGCTATGATTTCGACTCAATAATACCGAACTGCCTTATTATTGAATTTTTCAAATTATGGTAAATATTTAGTTAATTATTTGGATATTGTTAAATTTATTTGGTTTTAATTTTATAAAAAAACCCTGTTGGACTTTAATACAACAGGGTAAGCTTTTGATTTTTAACTATATTATAGCATATCTAGAAATTAAGCTGATTTTACGTCTCTTAAAAACTCTGAAATATCTTTCTTAAGGGAAGACACCTGCCCATTTAGATCATTTGCTAGGCCATACACATCGTTTGAGACGCTTTTAGTCTCTTCAATTGACTTGCCGACTTCGTTCATTGAACTTGCGCTTTTGGTTGATAGATCAGAGGCGTTTGTTACATTCGCCGAAATTTCATTAATAACTGTGCTTTGCTCTTCTACGGCGGTTGCAACACCCAGAGAGGATTCTGATAGCTTAGAAATAATTTTCTCTACATCAATGATTGCGATATTCGCTTTTTGACTGTCACCCTGAATTGCACTGACGCGTTCTGAAATTTCTTCGGTTGCCTTAGCTGTTTGACTTGCTAGATTTTTAACTTCATTGGCAACAACCGCAAAGCCCTTGCCTGCATCACCAGCTCTGGCGGCTTCGATCGTCGCATTAAGTGCCAATAAGTTAGTTTGTTCGGCGATTTCTTCGATTAATTTAACCACTTTTTCAATATGTTTAGCGCTTGAGGTTAACGTATTAATCACTTCAACGGTATCTGTTGTTTTAGATTTTGCCTCTGCCGCAATTTCTGTCGAATTTGATGCTTGTTCGGCAATTTCACTAATTGAAGCGACCATTTCTTCGGTGGCGGATGCCGCGCTTATTACATTTTCGGATGTGCTTTCTACATTTGTAATTACAATATGACTTTGATCTTGCATATCAATTGCTGAATTACTCAAATCTTTAGAAACCCCTTCAAGTTTATCGGATGCTTGTTCAACATTGTTAATGCTGTCGGTAGATTTTGTTTGGAAAGTTTCAATTAGATTATTGATGAACTGTGCTTTTTTTAGCTCTTTTTCGTTTAATTTATCTTTTTCTTTTTCTGCAATTCTTCGAGCAATTGCGTTTTCTTTAAATACCAATAAAGATCTTGCCATATCGCCTAGTTCATTCTTAAGCTCTGTATTTGGAATTTCGGCATCTGTCTCACCTTTAGCAAGGCTTGTCATGCGGGTATTGGTTTGTTTTATTTTTTGCGCAATGTTAGTAGCAATCACTAGGCTGATTAACAAAATTATAGCGGCGGTTATGAAGGAAAGACTGCCCAAAATTATATTGGATGATTTTTGTGTTGCAATTCTTTCATCGGTGGCCAAATGCGATATATCAGTAAAGGTTTCGACTAAGGCTTCGATACTAGGCGCGAATGAATTATAAGTTGTAAACAATTCTAAATTTGCTTTATTATAATCTTCTCTTGCTGCACTCCATGTATGGAATTTGTTTTTGTAAACGGCAACAAATGAACTTATGCTTTTCTTCTGAGAATTTTTCAAATATGAAGAAGAAACTGATTTATCGATATTTTTTGAACCTTCTTCAAAGAAAACAAGATATTTATAATCACCCGTCGAAATAAAATCTTTTTGATATAGACGCAATAAATATAGATCCATTTTAATCGTATCCAACTGGGATGGATCGAACATTTCTTTTTTCATTTTTTTGATGATGGCTTCTAAATTTATGATGGATTTATTTAACTCACCCAGTAGGCCACTGTTTTCATTAACCCCTAGATTTTGCTTTATGCTTACCAAATTTTCAAATTGGGTTAAAATAAGTAGATAATTTTTATTAATATTATCGAGTGTGTCTTTGGACTTTTGATCGGAAATTGATAGAGAAAGTTTTTTTCCAATATTTAATGCATTTTCTACGGAAGTTTTATAACCAACGATATCCTTCGGATCGGCCTTTGCTGCATAGTCTTTTTCATAGCTTATCATCTCTAAGCCTAATTTTGCCATCTGCCCTAATAAGGCGGCTTTTTCGGATGCGTTAATGCTGAAGTTGGTTG
>JABSRY010000518.1 GCA_013214985.1 Hyphomicrobiales bacterium | reverse complement strand
TCATAATCAATAGAGAATCTATTTAAATCAAAACGTCAACACAATATTCGGAGTTTCAAAGACTCAGAGTATAATTGCCAGTAAAGCAATGATAGCGGTTAATAAATATTCGATTGAGGCGGTAATGCCAATGAACCAAGCCAGTAGAAAAGTACCAATTGCCTGAGTGACCATTGCGGCCATTGGCATTTTATCTGAATCTTTTAAAGTAACATTGGAGCCTTCTGCCCATTTTGTACCAAACATTTTTGGTGAAAACCACAATGAGCCTAATATAAAGGCAAGTATAAAGCCTGTTATTGTTGGTAACCAGCTTATATTCATTACATTTTCTGTTAACATATTTTCCATTTGAGATCCCTGCCATTTGGTTTTGTGTTGTAATGAGTTGATTTTAACCAGATTTTACGAAGAGTCAAAGCAGTGACTAGTAATGTAAACTGGTTTCAGTATAAATAGGGGATGAACCAAACCGAATATACCGCCTATTTTGTGCCTAAAGCGCCCATAAGTTATGAAACAGTAATAAAGAAAAGTCGTTTCATTGTTGATATCGCACCTACTCCTGATGTTGCGGCTGCTAAACAATTTATTGCAGGGATTAAACAAAAATACCCAAATGCAGGCCACCATTGTTGGGCACATGTGGCAGGTATACCTAATGGCAGTCATGTTTTTGGGTTTAGTGATGATGGAGAGCCTAATGGCACGGCAGGTAAGCCTATGTTAAATGTTTTAGTGGGTTCTGGTTTGGGGGATATTTGCGCGGTTGTTACGCGCTACTTTGGCGGGATAAAATTAGGTACTGGTGGGTTAGTGCGCGCTTATGGCGGTTGTTTAAGCAATGCAATGCAGTTGGTTGAAAAGGTTGATAAAATACCTGAACTTAGCATAGTTGGGGAATCGAGCTATGCACATCAATCTATTATCGAGCAAATATTGGAAGCTTATGAAATTATGTATATTGATAAGCAATATAGTGACAAGGTAATTTGGAGCGTTAAAATGGATGCGCGTAAGGTTAAAGATGCCATTAAACAAATAATTGACCGTACAAGCGCCAATGCGATATTTGAAATTGAAGATTAAATAATATGAATGATCAAAAAAATATTTTATCGAGATTTAGCTTAAGTTTAAAGGGATTGGCAAGGCGTAACCGCAAACGGGCTTTGTTGTTAAATAATTTAGGTGAGGGTAGTTTAGACTTTTCTTCTAACGATTATTTAGGCCTTAGCCATCACCCCAAGCTATTAGCGTCGGTTAAGCTTGCAATAGAGGATGGTATGGCGGTGGGGGCTACTGGCTCTCGGTTATTACGTGGACATCATATACAGCATCACAATTTAGAAACTCAGGCGGCAGAAATATTTGGTTCTGAGCATGCTTTATATTTTGCCAATGGGTTTATGGCAAATTATGCTTTGTTTACCTGTTTGCCCAAAGCGGGTGATTTAATTATTTACGATGAATTGGTTCATGCCTCTATTCATGACGGCATGTTGGCGGGCAAGGCAAAAACCATTGCTGCGAAGCATAATGATGTTGGCCATTTTGAAGAAATTATAAAACAACAACGCGGTGCAGGTTTTATTGGGCAAATTTGGATTTCTATTGAATCTATTTATTCTATGGATGGTGACATTGCGCCTGTTGCCGAGTTAGTGAGCATCGCGAATAAGTATGATGCCTTTCTAGTAGTTGATGAAGCCCATGCAACGGGCGTATGGGGTGAGGGCGGTAAAGGCCTAATAGCGCAATATGAAGGTGCTGAAAATATTATCAGCATGCATACATGTGGCAAGGCTTTGGGGGCGTCGGGTGCATTAATTTGTGCATCCAAGGTAATATGCGATTATATGGTCAATTTTTCGCGCCCGTTTATTTATTCTACTGCGCCATCGCCACTGGCGGCTTATACGGTTAGCCAGAGTTTAGAAATTATGCAGGATGAGGGTGTTATATTAAGAGAACGGTTGTTAAAGCATATAAAATTAACTCAAAGCCTATTTGCCAGTTTGGGGTTAGAGACATCGAACACTCAAATTCAGCCAATTATTATTGGTGATGCGGGTAAGACTATGGAAATTGCAGGCATGCTACAAAGTCAAGGGTATGACATACGAGGGGTTCGCCCTCCAACGGTGCCTGATGGCAGTTCGCGCTTGCGTATTACCATTAACTTAAATATATCTGAACAAAATATTCGCGCGATGGCGACCATCTTGAAAGCAGTATTATGAGTAAGCAAAACAACATACTTATTACCGGTACGGATACGGATATTGGTAAAACGGTGTTTGCAGCAGGGCTAACGGCTGCGCTAAACGCCTATTATTGGAAGCCTATTCAAGCGGGTTATGCAGATGGAACAGATAGCGAAACTGTTAAACAATATGCGGCGATTGATGACGCGCGGATTTTGCCAGAATCATATATGTTAAAAATTCCCGCATCCCCACATTATTCGGCAGAAATGGAAAATGTAGAAATTCAATTAGATCAACTGGTTATTCCGAGGTTGCC
>JABSRY010000517.1 GCA_013214985.1 Hyphomicrobiales bacterium | reverse complement strand
CAAAGCCAAATTAAACAATTACTGCCGTGGAACTATATTGCAACCTCAAATTCCGTGTGATTGGTGAAGCGCTTACTATATACACCATACACGGGCAGTATTGTACTTCCAAAACACAAAATCATATATAACAGTCAAAATAACAAGGTGGCAGACCCTATTGATGGCACTTGGATATCTGTAGTTGGGTTTGATACTTTAGCTCTTACAGTGGATGCAAGCTTACCTGGGTCAGTTTCAGGAACCCTATCCTTAGACGGTGAATTACTAAATGTTATCGGTTTTACAGATATACACGCGACCGAAGATAGTCTCAACTTACAATCGTTATCCATTGCAACGTCTGTTAATTCCGCCGGGTATGTTAGTACTTTAACTGGAAATCTTAACGCTATAGACGGTCGAATTCATTTTTTTGAATTAACAAGCCGTGGTACGTCGACAGATGATATTTGGACGCAAACAATGCTCGTTAACAAGATATTTATTAAACAATGAAATACCCTCAAAACCCCTTGCCCAAAATCTCCTCCCCAGTATCTTTTCTTCAGTTCAGGAAACTCTTGTTGGAATTTACGTGAGATGCAATCTTTAACAATTGTTACTCGTAACTGTTTACATATTTGGGGCTCTGTTGTAAATAGCAATTTTAATCGAGTTTATTTGGGTTTTATTGTTTATTTCTAAAAACCTGCTAGAGTATTTGTTATTAAGCAGATTAACCACAGCAACCATTCTTCAATCAACCAGTTTACGTTTTACCAGAAAATATCAAACTATGTTGAGTGCAATCGTTCACTTGTATTGTGCCATGAAACATTACATGTTTTTGAAAATATAGATAAAACTAAATACTACCACATCTATAAAATTACATATATTGAGCCAGTTTTTTATGAAATGACAAACCATCAAATATTAGGCATTGAAAACGACTTAATCAGCTATTCCATTAGAAATGGACGCTGTTCCGATATGCCAGTTGAACTTTTAAACAGATCAACATTTAAAAGCTAAACAAGGCGGTTGGGATGATTCCTAACCGCCTTTTTCTGTGTCTGAATTTATGTTATAAAACCATATATTTATCTATTATGATTACTATTTATAACAGCGCCTCACTATGCAGAAAGAATTTTATTCACAAATTTATCAACTTGCGTATCAAGTTCCTGAGTTTGATCATACATAGTTTCAGTTGCCTTTCTAACTTCCTGTGCCGAGTTATTGGCTTGTTCCGCTCTAGAAGTTACATCATTCATTGTTGATGCAACAAGTTGAGTTTCCGATGCTGCCTCTTGAATATTTTCTGATATTAGAGTTGTTGCTATACCTTGTTCTTCCATAGCAGTTGAAATTTCAGCAGTAATATTGTTTACTTTTTCCATAATATTACTAATGTTTTGAATTGAACCAGCAGTTTCTGCTGAAGAGTTTTGAATTAAACTAACATGGCTGCTAATATCATCTGTCGCCTTTGCCGTTTGGTTGGCAAGCGTTTTAACCTCATTAGCAACAACCGCAAAACCTTTGCCTGCGTCCCCTGCTCTAGCGGCTTCAATTGTCGCATTTAGGGCAAGCAAGTTTGTTTGCTCGGCAATAGATTGAATAAGCGTAACCACTTCACTAATATTTTTAGCAGCGTCAGATAGTTCTGAAACTTTATCATTTGTTGTTCTGGTATATTCCGTGGCTTCAGCGACAATGCTCTTACTTTCTGTTACCTGTCTGCTTATTTCACTAATTGAAGATGATAGCTCTTCGGCAGCTGAAGCAACGGTTTGCACATTTACAGATGCTTTTTCTGAGGCCGATTTTGCTTTTACTGTTTCTTCTGTACTTGCTTGTGAATCGTTAATTAAAGAATCTGCAAAACCGCGCATTTCATTACAACTATCACCAATGTTTCCAATAAAACCTACTATTGATTTTTGAAAACTACCCGCGAATTGACTTTGTGTTTCTTTGGAATCTTGGCTTGCTTTTTCACGTTCAATTATTCTCTCCTTTTGTAATTTGGTGCTACTAATCGCGTTTTCTTTAAATACATCAACTGATGCCGCCATTTCACCAATCTCGTCATTACGCTCAAGAAACGGCGTTTCATTGTAATTACCGCGCACAATTTCACCCATCATATTTTTCAATTTCTCAATAGATAATAAGTTGCGAGTATAAACAAACCAACACATGCCAAAAATTGATACTAATGTCGCTGCCAACAATATTGACAATGTCATAGAATAAAAGTTGTTATTTGTTTCAGCGAGTGCAATTTGTGAATTTGTTCTTTGTTCCAATAGAACATAGAATTCATCAACAGGCTTCATGATATTTGCCTTAAACGCATGATATTCATCAGAGTTTAACATTCTACTCGCAAAAAGTTCTTTGTCGGTTTGGCTTGCGTCTTTTATTTTGGCGTTATCACTTTGACCTTCAACAATTTTCATTGCCTCAACTTCTAAATTCACCAGTCCATCTGAGTTGGCTTTAGCTTGGTCAAGTTTTTCAAATTCTTCATTG
>JABSRY010000516.1 GCA_013214985.1 Hyphomicrobiales bacterium | reverse complement strand
CGTTAGAATAATGTACGGGTTCGAGACCCTGCCGTCGCCGCAGGTACGGATGCACCATATCGCCCTGAATGGGTCCGGGACGGACGATGGCGACCTCGATGACCAAATCGTAATAACAGCGGGGTTGCATGCGTGGTAAAAAGGCCATTTGTGCGCGGCTTTCGACTTGAAATACGCCAACGCTATCGCCTTTGCACAGCATATCATAGGTCAAACTATCATCTTTTGGGACGGTGTGCAGGGTGAGTTTTCTACTATAGTGGCTATGGATTAGGTCGAAGGCTTTGCGGATGCAGGTGAGCATACCAAGCCCTAAAACATCGACTTTTAGGATGCCTAGCGCATCGATGTCATTCTTATCCCATTCGATAATTGTGCGATCTTCCATACGGGCATTTTCGACGGGTACTATTTCATCTAATCTGCCTGCGGTAATTACAAAACCGCCAACATGCTGGCCTAAATGGCGTGGAAAACCGTTTAGCTCTTGGGCTAAATCTAACGTTTGGCGTAGGCGTTTGTCTTTGGGATTAAAGCCTGCTTGTTTGATCAGCTCGTCACTCATTTCTTCATGTGACCAGCGGAATTTTTGCGAGGTGAGGCGGTCTACCATATCATCGCTCATGCCCATGGCTTTGCTGACCTCGCGGATTGCGCCTTTAAACCTAAAGTGAGTGACGGTAGCGGTAAGCCCAGCGCGATCGCGGCCATATTTATTATAGATATATTGAATGACTTCCTCGCGCCTTTCATGCTCAAAATCGACATCAATATCTGGCGGTTCATCGCGGTCGAGTGAGATAAAGCGTTCGAACAACATTTCGCTACTTTCGGGCGGGACGGCGGTGATGCCTAGCACGTAACAAATGGCGCTGTTGGCCGCAGAACCACGGCCTTGGCACAGAATGCCTTGGCTGCGAGCAAAGCGCACAATATCGAATACGGTTAAAAAATAGGGTGCTATATTTTTAATTTTGATAATGTTTAACTCGTGCTTGATTAGCGTTGTTGTTTTTTCTGGGTAGCGTTTTTTTGTTTCTTGGCCGATGAGATAAACAAGTTCATCATACGCAGTGCGGCCATTGGGCGATACTTCTTTGGGATAATCGTAGGATAATTGATCTAGATTAAACTCAATATCATTGATGATTTTTTCTATATTGGTTAGTGCAGTTGGTTGGTTTTTGAATATTTTATGCATTAGCTCGGCTGGTTTTAAATATTGCTCACCATTAAGCAAAGCAAGTTTGCCGATTTGGTTGATGGTGATTTTTTTACGCATACAGGTGAGAATATCGGCTAGTGGTTTGCGGGCTTTGTGATGCATGATGACATTATTGGTGGCGACAATGTTGATTTTAAAAGATCGGCATGCATGGGCGATTTTTGCAATGCGGGCGGCGTCATTGCCGCAATAAGCATGATTAACTGCGACATAAAAATTGTTAAAATGTTTATGATAGAGTTTGATTTTGCTATTAAAACCATTGGGTAAAATTGTAGGCGGCAGGTAAATTAAAATTTGACCTTGGCTGTGATCTATTACATCTTTAATGCTGATGTTGCATTTACCTTTTTCGGCACGCCTGCGGCCAAGTGATATAAGCCTAGATAAACGGCCATAAGCTGCTTTATCTTTGGGGTAGCAAAGTAGGCTTTCGCCATCGATCAAATCGAGCCTTGCACCAACAATTAGCGTGATATTTGCGCCTTGTTTATGGGCGTGCCTTACCGCAATATGCATGCGCACAATGCCTGCTAATGTGTTGCGATCGGCAATTGAAATGGCGGTATGCTTTATATTAACTGCGGCTTGGACCAGCTCATCGGCTTGTGACGCGCCTTCTAAAAAGCTATAGGCGGATAGGATTTGTAGTTCGGCATATTGTTGCATATTATGACCAACCATGCAGAAAATATTTTTTATTGCCCGTGCAATAGACCCAAAATTGTCGACCCGTTTGGCACGTTAACCACCAATAATCACGCGCGCCATCGCGCCATAATGGGTCATCCCACCACCATTCGGGCAGGATGCGTTCTGGCCCTGTTTTACGAATAATGGTTTGTTGCTCGCCTTTATAGTCAAAACCAAAAAAGCTAAAATCAAATAAGATAAAGGGTTGTTTGAGCATGCGCATGGGGCGTTTGCTAATGGGTTTTGCCCATTTCATATCATTAAAATTGGGCAGGTTGGCATCATGGCGAATGCAATTATATGCACGTTCTGGAATATGGCTTTGTGCGGGGAGATATTTGATAATTTTATCAAAGCCAATTTTGTTACCAATATGGTCTAATAAATCGCCCAATGGGGTGTTGTATTTTGCATTATCGTTCAAATAATCGTGGTCTTTTATGACATAATCTTCGGTTCTATCGGCGGTTAAGCTCATTTTATCGACACCAAAATCGGCATATAATTTGTCTAAATGCAGTTCGAATAATTTAAACAGCATTTGCTTGGAAATGTTGGGGTGCGATGTGCCAACTTCAATATTTTGACTAGTATGATCTGGCCTGAAAAT
>JABSRY010000515.1 GCA_013214985.1 Hyphomicrobiales bacterium | reverse complement strand
TTCATTGGGATCAAAGCCTTCACCCTCGGCTTCAATGGTAGCGCGATAAATCACTGAAATTTCAGCCAAAATCTTTAAAAACTGTTTTTTATTCAACTTTTCAGCAGAGACCATTATTCATACTCCACCGATAATATTTGCCCGAATGGCTCTAAAATATCGACAAATGTTTCAAAATGCTGCGGGAATTCTTTTTGAATGAAATCACTCAGTGTTCGTATAACATCTATCGCAATGCCTAATTTTGACAATTGTGGGCTAGCTTTACCAGCCGCAGACATGGTTTTAGAAAAACTATCCGCCAACATAGTTAGCATTTTTGCTTTATCTATCGCAGCAAGATCTTTAGCGGTTTTAATGTCATCCATGGATGCCTGAAACAACACAACAAAATCTTCAATTAATGTGACTAATATATCTTCTTTGCCTCTATCGGTTGTCGTAATAGCCGCGCGCGCCCGATCCCAACATTTACCGTTAGATTGGTCTTCTTTTTTCCATCGCTTTATAGTGCCAACACTCACATTGGCAAATGTAGCAATAATCGCAATAGATTGACGCTCATCAATATATTTTCGTCTAACTTCCGCACGTAATTTCTTTGGGTGGGCCATATATCACCCCATAAGTTTGAATTTAGCAACAATAAAAGCAATTGCAATCGACACAACACCGCCCGTAACAGCGCCTGTTAGCACCGTCTTATTTTCCACTTTACGAAGGCGTGTATCCATACGATCCATACGACCGTCTTGGTTTTTTATATGACTATCAATACTTTTAAGTGTGGCTTCAATAGCACCTAAAGAACGTGAAATTTCATTGTTACCATCCCCCATTATTTATTCCTCTTAATTTTATCCATGAAATTTTTAGCACCGTTAATAATGCCACTGCCCGTTACCATTTTAACGGTTTTCTCTAACGTACGACCGCCAATATATCCACCTACACCAAGTTGCAACAATGACCACATGGCTTCAGGGATAGAACCAAATGATTCAGCTACATGAATTTTAATAGTAAATATGGCTTCAATGAGCGGTACCAAAACGCCAACCCAAACAATGATGCCCATAATCATATACATTAAATGCGGTCGCCAATTTCGCATTGAGCCTCTGCCACAATCACGTCACGCATGGCATTTGCAAGCAAACCATCATGTTTGAATGCTTCTTTCTGAATTTCGTTTTTTAGCCGTTCAGCTTCACCAGCGTCCGGCACAACTTTATCAATGATTTTACCAATGCCATTTAAAATATTTTCAATCATAACTTTAATCCTTATTTAGAAAGCGCTAATTCAATTGCATCTTTTGTTTTTTTGCCGACCAATCCATCAACCTTTAAGCCACGATGTTCCTGGAAACTACGAACGCATAGTCTAGTATTACTACCAAATACGCCGTCAATTTTGATGTTAAACCCAATCGCTTTTAGTTGTTTTTGTAATGCTTTAACACGAGCGCCACGAGCGCCATGGCGTAATGAATATTGCGCTCTAGTGCCGTTAATTTTTCCGGTGCCACCCGCTTTTTTATAAGCACGCGCTAGTTTTTTGTGATATTTGTTTTTCTCATAACCTCGACCGTTATAACCAAGGGCAAACCCTGCCCAGTCGAACGCTCGTAAATCATCGTCTAATTTTGCTGCAACAATATATCGGCACATAGTGTCCAATTGATTGGCTTCTGATTCAAACTGATATTCGACAAATTCACTAATATTAGAGAAATTACAGAATCTCCAATTCTCACCCAATACTTGCCCTAAACCCCATGAACACGCCTTTAGTGCAGCATCATTGTCGATTTTAATGGCTTTGTTTAAACGCCCATAACGGGCAGATTGGGTTTTTAAATATCCACGTTTCCAACGTTTGGTAGCCAAACCCTTCATAACCGCAACATCTCGGTTACGAGATGATAAATTTCGATAAAAAACATGCCGTTCAAATAATATAATCGGTCTGTCGCCCTTAAAGCCAGAGCCACGGCATTCAACCGCAATAACCGCTTTAAGGGCTGCTACAGGCACATTTATCTTGTCAGCTGCCGCATTAATATCTGCATGGGTTAATTTTTGCGGTTGGAAAGTCATTAAAAAATCCTTAAAAACTTACTTCCAAATTCTCAAAATGAGACGGGAACTAATTTATTAAGGACAGTGTTGCGCGCGCGGGATAAAATGTTCAGGTGAAGATTTCACTGGAACATTATAAAATTAATCAAATAAGGATTTTTGAGCAGGTTCTTTATTATCATTGGCCAGCAATAATTGTGATTTAATCTGCAATACACGTCTTGTGGTACAACCTGCATCCAATGCAATCTGATTTATGCTTTTACCTGATTTGGCTAATTTCTCAATTAGATTGTAACGTTCATGAGGCGTAAGAATATTCATGGCAATATTTAAAGTTTCACCACCAAAATATTTCACAAGCTCTTGTGCCTCAAAATCACCAAGAATAAATAAGGAATGATTTTCTGGCAAAGTCTTTGGTACATAAATTTGAGTGCCGGGGA
>JABSRY010000514.1 GCA_013214985.1 Hyphomicrobiales bacterium | reverse complement strand
ATCAACCCAATGACTGGTCAGTGAAAAGTGTAGCTTAAATCAATACTAAATCTGTCGCAGATTTGGGGACCACCTCAAACACCAGGAATTAAAAGAAATAAATTTTTGTTCCTCTTTATGGGTGGCAAGTCTTCTACCGAATTATTTGTCATTGTCGTCGAACTACTCATAATGCTACCCGCTCATTTACAGATGAATGAATTAAATCTCTATCTTTTGTGTAACTTAATATTTGGTCGATATTCCAACTTAAGGTTTTCATTTGCCCTGCTTGATATTCTCTCGGTTTATCGCGGCTTATATGGCGCTCAACTTCAATTATTTTATTGTCTCCAAATTCGAACAAATACACGACACTTGCGCCCGTAAACCGACTGGCGATATATTTCGCTTTAATACCACCCATATGGCTTGGGATGCTCGTATCCGCATCTCCGATGGTTATGCGATCATACCCAATGGCATAATACAGGACATTTTTAATACCAAGAGGGAGAGGTATGTCCTGGCCATTTGTGGTGAATTTATCACCAGTCGATGTACCTTCCAAAATATTATAATTATTAACGTTACGTGCCGCTTCAACCGTCGAAGGCATAGATAGAATGTTGCTTGGCGTATCTATCTGAACAAGCCTACCACTGTCTAAAATAATAACCTTGTCGCCCATGCTAAAGGCTTCAGTCTCATTGCCAGTAACATGAATAAAACTAACGCCTAACGAAGCCCTAATTTCACGAAGTTCAGAAGTCATTCTCTGTCTAAGGTTTGCATCTAAAGCACCTAAAGGTTCATCCAATAAACAAAATCTAGGTCTTGTCACCAAAGTTCTCGCAAGCGAAACACGTTGTTTTTGACCACCAGAAATTTCACCAATTTTGCGGTTACCTAAGTCGGCCAAACCAACCACTTCCAAAATATCATCACATCGATTACTAATTTCTTTTTCATCAGTAACAGGGTTCGAAAAATGGTTCTGAAGCCCAAATGCAACATTTTCTCGGACCGTCAAATGAGGAAATAATGCATATTTCTGTTGCACAAAACCAAGTGTTCTTTGATGAGTAGGTTTTAAAGAAATATCTTCCCCATCTAGGATAATTTTACCTTTATCAAGTGGTTCAAGACCAGCAATTAATCTCAATAAAGTTGTTTTCCCAGAGGCTGACGGCCCAAGTATCGTGATGTATTCATCTTTTTTAACAGTCAAAGAAAAGTCAGATATAGCCTTAACGCCATCGTATAACTTTTCTAATCCTAACAATTCTAGCATTACTAATTCCCTTTGTTTTCATATATAATGACTTTTTGTACACAATAGTCAATTTCATAATAGTGCACCTGTGGAAAACCAACCCGATAAGCACAATCACGCCCAAAACCTACAACTTTAGAATGAATTTAATGTTGATATGTTCGGTAATTGGCTAAATTTTGTTATCTTATGGAAGAGGTCTAGATGAGTGAAATTATAATCATTTCACATTGAAAGCACATTTTTACCATTCACAATTACCAATAATTACGCCAAATAGATTGGCGCCAACAGCAACATATATTTTTAGGTTAAAGACACCTCTAGCAGCAGCTTCAAAAAGCCACCAGTCGTTACAAAATAGTTTCAAATTAATATATTCTTAAAAAATAAGTAAAATAGGTTAAGTTTATCTGCCTTCAGCATCATTTGTTATAAGCTCAAGAAACGCTTCTCCATAACGTTCTAACTTGGTTTCTCCAATGCCATTAATAGCCAGCATTGCGTTAAGCGATTGCGGTTTTTGGCTTGCTAATTCAATTAATGTTCTGTCATGAAAAATCACATAGGCAGGTAGCTTCTTGGTTTTTGCAATTTGGGCTCTAACCCCTTTAAGCAATTCATAAAGGTCTTTGTCTTGGTCATTTTCAAATTCAGCACCCGCTTTTTTTGAAGGTCGGTCATATTTTTTAGCAGTGGTTTGTTTGGGCGGTTTGCGCAGTAAAATGGTATTTTTTTCCCGCAAAAATGTCCCACCATTTTCGGTCACACTTAGGCCACCATGCCCAGCGATATCCACAACCAGTAAATTTTGTGCAACAAGCTGTCTAAAAACATTTTGCCAGCCCTTCTTATCGTGTTCAGTGCCAATGCCAAAGGTGCTCTGCTTATCGTGTCCAAAACCTTTGATACGTTCATCATCTTTACCCAATAATATGTCCGTTAAATACCCAACACCAAAGCGTTGCCCTGTTCTATGAACGCAAGACAAAGCTTTTTGAGCGGTAATAGTGCCATCAAAAGTTTCAGGTTTTGTTTGGCATGTATCGCAATTTCCGCAAGCCTCCGAGCTGTCTCCAAAATATTTAAGCAATATTTGGCGGCGGCAAGTAACCGCTTCACAAAGGCCCAAAAGCGCATCAAGTTTCTGATGTTCAATGCGTTTTTGGTTTTGGGTCGCGTCCGAGTTGTTAATCCACCCACGCTGCATAGCAGCATCGTCCATGCCATATATCATATAGGTTTCAGCAGCTTGTCCATCACGCCCTGCACGACCAGTTTCT
>JABSRY010000513.1 GCA_013214985.1 Hyphomicrobiales bacterium | reverse complement strand
TATAAAAGAGCGCCAGGCAGTCGTTAGTAAAATTGCTGATATCGTTGCTGAGAATGCTGAAATGCTAGCACGAATGATGACACAGGAACAAGGAAAACCATTAGCCGAATCGATGGGCGAAATGGCCTGGTCAGAGGGTTATTTGCGTCATTACGCAACTTTAGAGGTTAAAGGCCGGGTCATACAAGATGATGATGAATTTAAAATAGAGCTGAACCGCGTTCCTTTGGGTGTTGTCGCTGGAATTTGTCCTTGGAACTTTCCAGTACTTGTTCCGTTTTGGAAAATTGGCCCCGCGCTTATTGCGGGCAATACGATAGTAATTAAACCTGCACCAACAACCCCTGTAACAATTTTAAAAATCTTCGAATTATGCAATGATTTTGTGCCCGCGGGCGTCCTTAATGTTGTTACGGATGAAAATGATCTAGGACCCGTTCTGACAAATCATCCTGATGTAGACAAAATCAGCTTCACGGGGTCTTGCGAAACAGGCAAGAAAATCATGGCCTCATCTGCAGGCAGTTTAAAACGTGTTACGTTGGAGCTTGGTGGGAATGACCCAGCTATTGTCATGCCAGACGTGGATGTGCCTGCCATCGCTGCAAAGATTTATGGTGGCGCTTTTCTGAATGCTGGGCAGGTTTGTCTCGCGATCAAACGCGCTTACGTGCATACAGATATCTATGACGAAATGTGTGATGAACTTGGCAAAATAGCTAATGAAGCAATTGTTGGTGACGGGATGCAGCAAGGTACTACCATGGGGCCTATCCAAAACAAGGCTCAATATGACAAGATAAAATCGTTTTTAATTAGCGCTAAAACAGATGGAAATATTGTCGCGGGTGGTATAGTTGAAGAAGGTGTTGGTTACTTTGTTCGCCCAACGATTGTACGAGATGTAAAAGACGGCGATGATATTGTCGATTTGGAACAGTTTGGCCCAATCCTGCCCGTTATTAAATTTACAGATGCCGAAAATGCACTGAAAAGTACAAATGATTCTAACTTTGGTCTCGGTGCATCCGTTTGGTCTTCAGATGTCAGCAAAGCCGCAGATTTGGCAGCGCAAGTGCAATCGGGTACCGTTTGGGTTAACCAACATATCAATATTGGTCCACACATCCCTATGGCAGGTTTTAAATCCTCTGGTATTGGCGTAGAACAATCAGCAGAAGGCTTGGAAGAATATACTCAAATTCAGGTCATGAATATCGCTAAGTAAATTATCGCGCCGAGCTTATATGCAGTGCCTCAAAGGATTGCATATAAGCTCGGATTATTTGCAACGGAGCCTTAACTATAGTTATATTGACATATAATCATATTTAGAGTTTTCTGTTTTTGACAGTAAATTGCTATAGTTCGCTAATATAAAGCAAGAAAATATGGATGAATCAGACAGTGTAATCCATGATCGACCAATGATATCGTGCAATGTGCTGCGATGTATACTTGACGAAACAAATATTTCAGATATTAAACTTGACAGACTCCTTGCCACAGAGGACCTAAGTATCGCCGATGTCTATGAGTTTAACGGAAAGCTTAAACTTAATTCTTATCTAAGATTATTAGATGGGCTTGTAACCACGATGGGGGATCCACTATTTGGGCTGAAAATTTCTAAACAAATGAAACCCTCTTTAGCTGGTGCTACGGGGTATATTTTTTTATGCTCACCAACCCTAGAAGAAGGTTTGATCAAGTTCACAAAACATATAGGTTCTATACAAGAAGTGACATCAATTAAATTAGAAACGACCGAATCTGGTTTAAATTTCATTTATTCCATTGATGATGATTCAATCTACCCACGGCGGCAAGATGTCTCATTTTCTATTGGTTATTTCTACCAAATGATTAATTTATATCTTGGAGATAATTTTAGGCCAAAAGAAGTTCACTTTGAGTTTGAAAGTTTACAGCAAATATCTTTTTATGAAAATTTTTTCAACTGCGATGTTTTTTTTGACCAATTTGAAAATTTCATCGCCATTGACAGAAAAGACTTAATGCGGAGCAATAAAAAATTTGATAAAGACCTTATTCCTATTTTAGAAAATTATTTGCGGTCTGAAACTCAGTATGAAATTAGGCCAGGATCTTTTACCGAATATGTCAGTAAAATTATTCAAAGTACGTTAACAAATGGTGTCGTTACTTTGGCTTCAGTGTCAATAAGAATTGGCATTACTGAGGCTAAGGTTAGGCAGAAGTTAAAATCAGAAGGATGTAGCTTTAAAAAACTGCTACTAGATCAAAAAATTGGGCTTGCTAAGCGGTTGTTGATTGACACTGATAACAGTATTTTGGAAATTGCAAATCGTTGCGGTTATTCAGAAACCGCCAGCTTCTCCAGAGCCTTTTCTTCACTTACCACCTATACACCAAGAGATTACCGAAAAATTATTTTATTGTAATGAGGGCTTGATTATTTCCAAGAGAGTCCCCAATTCTCTGTTCGCTCATGATTTTGACTCAATATTGTCTAGTTAGATTCTAGACGATGAATAAATATATTCAATTAAATAAAAAA
>JABSRY010000512.1 GCA_013214985.1 Hyphomicrobiales bacterium | reverse complement strand
GCTCTCGAATTGAAACTAAGAATAGTTCTTTTGGTATGCCTGTCACTTCGACAGAAACTTCAGTTAATCTCAGAATTAATTGTTCTTTAACTTCTGGTGATAATTGACCTGATTCAAATGCGATAAATGGCAAAATTTTATTCCTTTAAAATAATTGATGAAACTCTAACTCTTAGATAAATACTATACAAAAACTTACGACACACGCTCTACTATGCTTTGCTATTTATTAAAAGTACCGTTATTCTCAACCTGAAAGATATCTTGAAAGTAGCCACCTAAGCTTCTGTTTCCATAGGTCGGAGCAATCATATCCTGCGCCATCGCAGTAAGAAAAAATTCAGCAGGACCTCCTAATTTCTCAGGTAGCATAGTGGCAAAGAGCAACGATATTTTTCTCATCCAGTCAGGTAAGTATATAATCCGCACCGTTTTATCTTGTGCGCCAAAGGCGAGTTTTGCTATCTCGTTAACAGATAAGATTTCAGAACCTCCCACATCAAACTCACGCTCCTCTCTTTTTATCACATCTAGACAGAATCGAGCCAGATCTTCTCCATGGATTGGGTTTAATCGCACATCGCCTTTGCCAAAAAGATAAACTCGACCAGATTTTGCCATTGAATAAAATTCTTCAATATCGGAATAAAAACCATTTGGTCTCACGACACAGGGTTTTAGTTTCTTCGATGCGAGTAGTTTTACAGCAAAGCGCTCTTTTGCTTGAAGCAGTCTCACGTTCTGATACTTTGAAGCATTAAACGCAGAAATGTAGATGAATTTTTTAACACCTGCTCTTTCAGCTTCTTGTAACAAATTTAGATTGGCCTGAAAATCAACATCTATATAACCTAATCCATCCTTTTGACGGGTGATGCCCACGCAGGAAATAACCACGTCAATGCCTTCACAGCAGCCAACTAAAGTTCCAGCATCGGTAACTTCCGCTAATTCAATTTGGTCACTAAGCAACCCCATGTCTGTCAGTTTACTTTTATTTCTGCCCAATGCTTTAAAATCAGAGTCCCTTTTAAGCAACTCATTAACCAAATGGCTACCAAGGTAGCCCGTGGCGCCAGCGACTAAGACCCGAAGATTTGTTGTCTTCATTTGTATTCCTCTGCAAGAATGTTAGATAAGAAAAATCGAGTACCAGAAGCGATATGATTCTCTAGTTGCTGACAATCCATCTCTATCTGTCCTGTAATTCTGACTCGATCATAAAAACCACTGCGCCAGATATGAAATAGAATATCTCCTAAAGTCGTTATATCGAACAAGGGAGAACTAATGCCTGCCTGTTCAAGTAACTCGCCAATTTGAGAGACCGCTTTCTGTGGGCCATTTCGATATAATGCCTCTTTAAATTCTATAAATCGCGGCCCGGACGCAAGCATCGCATTATCAAAGGCAACGACTCTAGGCTGACTAATTAATGTCATGAGCGCTATCCCTATGTTTATCAGTACGGGTTCGAGATCCAAAGGACTTTTTAAGTTTACACTTTTACTCTGCAGAGCCTGATCAAATGCATTTTGGGTAAATGTTTCAACGTATGCGCCCAATACACCTTGAATATCGCCAAAACGACGGTATAAAGTTGCCTTAGATATCCCCGCGTTTTTTGCGATTCTTTCTATAGATAGTCCAGAAATACCTTCGTTCGCCAAAATATCGTCTATTGCGTCAAACACCCTTTGTGTTTTCTGGTGATCTACAGGGCGACCTGTTGTTTTTTTATGGATTTCTGGCATCTACATCATGACCTTTAACATTAGAACATACTATAAATGTACATCAACCTATTATGATACGCAACCGTATCATAAAGCACGTATACGTTCTATTAATTCACAAGCCGAATTTTGGATGAAAATTGGCATGCTAGCAGAGCTTCACCCTCAACTTTCATTCAACCAAATCATCGCTGATCTTATTAAATCATCAAAAGTATCTATTTCAAATCTAACAGTAGCCGAAGGATCAAATGATGAACAATAGCGTGAGTATTAAAACAACGACTGAAATAGAACTAATGCGTAATATGGTTAATGATTTAAAGGCTCGCCCTGCCAGTAAGGGACAGTAGTTACTCGAGATAAGAAACTGTCAGCTCAGTCTGAGCACACGGTATTAATAACAAGTTCAGGTTATGATGTCCTAACTTTACGTGAAGAGGAAAAATATCCTGCGAATTAATCCTGTAGTGGCTAGGTAATACTGACCACCATTTTCGATTCACTCCTGTAAATGATTTTGTATGATAAGCGGTTCCCATTTTTACATGAGTAAATGGGCAAGTTCGGCTTAACTTAACCACGACACTCTACATCGTCAATCCTTTCGGAACAGGACTTTGAATGACTTGAGGCGCCTTTGCAGTAGTGATAAAGACTAGAATCTAGTTAGCTAGAAAACCGTCTTCTTACTAACGCAAACATACCTAAAGAAAGTACGGTTAACCAGTTGATCGCACCGCCACTACCACCAGAACTTCTCTCTATAGAATTGCCACTTGGTATAATAGAATTGCCACCTGGTATA
>JABSRY010000511.1 GCA_013214985.1 Hyphomicrobiales bacterium | reverse complement strand
AAAAGGGTCGCAAAGAGGTGGCGCTATGAATCTTGGCAGGCACCTTTTGAAACAAGAAAATGAGCATGTTGAAGAGTATCAAGTGCGCGGATTTATGGCTGATAATGTTATGGATGCAATGAAAGAAGCACAAGCCATTGCGCAAGGCACGAAATGCAAACAACATGTTTTCTCTTTGTCGCTTAACCCGCCAGAATCCGAAACGGTGTCAGCACAAGATTTTGAAAAGGCGGCTGATAAAATTGGTGAGCATTTGGGATTGGGGCAACAGCCACGCATTATCGTCATTCACGAAAAAGAAGGGCGCAGGCATGCGCATTGTGTTTGGTCACGCATTAAAACATCTGAAATGAAAGCGGTTCAGCTTTCTCATTACAAAAATAAACTACAAGAAAAATCTCGTGAGCTTTTTCTTGAGCATGGTTGGAAAATGCCCAATGGCTTGTTGCACAAGGGGCAACGCAATCCACTTAATTTTACATTGTCCGAATGGCAACAAGCCAAACGCATGGGACATGATGCCAAATCGATTAAATCCTCGTTGCAGGATTGTTGGTCAAATAGTGATGATAAGGCAAGCTTTATACAAGCTCTGAAAGTACAAGGTTATTATCTGGCGCGGGGTGATCGGCGTGGATTTGTTGCGGTTACTTATGAGGGTGAGGTTTTATCTCTGACTCGTATGGTTGGTAAGAAATCCAAAACAATCAAGGAACGTCTTGGCGATCCAAATTTGTTGCTAAGTGTAGAAAAAACCAAACGATTAATTGCCCATGAAATAACTCCCTTGATTGAGCGTTATATCCGTAATCATAAGAATAAATTTCATGCCAGCATCAAGCCATTAAATGATCGGCGCAAGGTGATTACGAAAGCACACAGAAATCAACGCACCAGTCAAAAGACCAGCTTAGAGAAACGTTGGAGGCAGGAACAAATGTTTCGCAGCAACCGTTTCCGCAAAGGTTTGAGAGGCATTTGGGATCGAGTTACTGGCAATCACTCCAAACTTCGAATGCGAAATGAGAAAGAAGTGAAAACTGCAACTAAGCGGGATGATTTGGAATGTCATGCTTTAATCGTTGAGCAAATGACTGAGCGGAGGCAAATTCAGTATGACATTAAGAAACATCGCTTGAAATATATTAAAATTGGACGAATTCTTTACAAAGACATTGAGCATTATAGACATTTACCAACGTCACAAGAAAATCATACACGCCAAAACATACCCACCCTAGAAAGGTGAAAATGCCACGGCAAAAATGAGTAGTTTTTAATTTGTTAGAACCCAAATCAGACCATTGTGAATTAACATTCAAAGACCCTAAATTTATATTTTTTTTGTAATGACAATACCAAAGTACAAATCACAGATTGCCATCATTTATTTTCCCAAGGTCTTCTTTCAACCGTACTGGAATGTCCATTGTCTCATGTAAAATGCTCATAATACCAATTTTACCACTTGGAAATTCACGGAAATAAATGAAATGATATTCATATTTATTGAAATATAATTGAACGTCCAAATCGTCAGAAACGGTTAAATTCTTTGGAAGCTTCTTCCAAATTTTTTTATTTTCTGATAAATTTTGTAAATAAGCATGAAGACCAAGCATATATTTCTCTGCTTGGCGTGTGCCGTGCGTATCTTCACTATACTGCCAAATTTCATCCAGCTTGCTGTCCGAAGAAGAATAAAATACATAACCAGCCATTGTTTAAATGCCTTTATTTCTATCGATAACATCTTGTGCAGAAACAGTTCTATATTCATTTTCATCAGCACGCAACGCAGGTTCTAAATGGGTTTTAAGCCAGCTCCATGATTCAGCACTTGTTTTTAAATCTCTACGAATAAGGGCGCGAATATATTCGCTGGCATTATCATACAGGCCGTTATCACCTATTTGCTGTTGCAAATGAGCTTGTAGCTCTCCCCTGACTCTAATATTTACATTTTCTGATGGCATGTTTGCGCTCCATAATAAAATTTCTTCTGTTTTATTATACCGACTGTAAAGATATAATACAATATAATTTACAGTCGGTAATTTTTGTCCAATCTACGCACATCGGTAAATCAAATTTTGACCCGCAATATTGGTTTCAGAATAATCCATGCCTAAATCACGGGCAACCGCATCATAATCAATATAATATTGTATGCTCTCTGGAATTTCACCAAATAAACCATCATCAATAAATTGCTCGGCTAATTCTTTAAGGCTATCAAGCTGATAAATATCAATGTCAATATTTTCGGGATCGTCTTCTAATTGGTTATGAGAGTAACCACATTCGCCAACTGCAATAATATAATGTTGTTTCTGGTTTTCGTCCCATTCATCTACGGCATCAAAAAACTGTCCAAAGTTACATTGATTTAAACACCATGCTTTTGCTAAATCACAGTCAATATCATCCCCATCAATAAATTGAATTTCAAATTCTTCAACTGGTTCACCGTAACCGTTGACGGCATTTTTGATATGTTCGTTATATTGTTCTGAGCTTTCAAAATAAAAACCTGTGGCAGAAATATCATATG
>JABSRY010000510.1 GCA_013214985.1 Hyphomicrobiales bacterium | reverse complement strand
CATGGCTGCTGCACCCGCTGATTGTTTCTTATACCAGAAACCAATTAGCAAATAAGATGCGATGCCCACACCCTCCCAACCAAAGAACATTTGAAGGAAGTTATCGGCAGTAATTAACGCCAACATTGTAAATGTAAAGAATGAAAGATAGGCAAAAAACCGCACTCTATGGGGGTCAGAATGCATATAGCCAATAGAATATAAATGCACCACAGCAGATACGGTGTTAACCACCACAAACATAACTGATGTTAATGCGTCTACACGAATAACCCAGTTTGCACTAAAGCCTGTAATATCAATCCAAGTTAAAACATTAACTTTTTCATTGATAACATCGCCCTGAAAGCCTGAGCCTAAAAGCACAACCCAACTTAAAATTGCTATAAAAATAAGAATACCTGTTGTTAGATATTCTGATATTTTTGGGTTAAAATAACGCCCAAATAGCCCCGCAAAAAGTGAGCCTAAAATAGGAAGAAAGACAATTGCCGAATATATCATTGCTATATCTAGCCTTTCATTGAGTTAATATCTTCGACATTAATGCTGCCCTTGCTGCGGAAGAACACAACCAAGATAGCCAAGCCGATAGCAGCTTCAGCAGCTGCAACAGTTAAGATGAATAGAGTGAAAATTTGCCCAAACATATCGTTCATATATGCCGAAAAGGCCACAAAGTTTAAGTTTACAGCTAACAACATCAACTCTACTGACATTAGAATGATGATGACATTTTTACGGTTTAAAAAGATACCAAATATGCCGACGGTAAATAACGTACCAGCGAGTATCAAATAATGTCCCAATTCAATTTGCATAAATTAGTTCCTCTTATTCATTTTAATGGTGTCATTTTTAGAAAATGCCTGACCAGATTTTACACTAACCATTTCGATAGCCGTTTCTGGCGTTCTTGCAACTTGCTCGGCAATATTTTGACGATGGGCTTTTCCTGTGGTTTTCAGGGTAAGAACAACCGCGCCGATAAGTGCAATTAGCAAGATTAAACCCGCCATTTCGATAAAGAATACATATTCGCCATATAGCAATAAGCCAAAGGCTTTTAAATTGCTGATTTCATCCACATTAGGAATAGGCACTGCAGCGGTTTTTATCATTTCGGCGTCAACAACAAAGCCGCCCACTACCATAATAATTTCGGCAAGAATAATAAGCCCTATTAAAGTACCAACGGGCGCATATTGCAAAAAGCCTTTTGATAATTCTTTAAAGTCGATGTCAATCATCATCACAACAAATAAGAACAATACCATAACCGCGCCAACATAAACCATTAGCAACAGCATTGCCAAAAATTCGGCGCCCAACAATATAAATAATCCTGTTGCGTTAAAGAAAGCCAGTATTAAGAAAAATACAGCGTAAACAGGATTTCGGGCTGAAATCACCAACACAGCAGAAGCGATTAAGAAGATCGCGAAGATGTAAAAAAATATTCCGGCAACCATATTTGCCTCTTTCCTTTTCATGAACCCAATAGATATAAGATTCTTTAATTCAAATCACCTATAAGGTGCGTCTAATTCAATGTTTTTGGCCAATTGGCGTTCCCACATATCGCCATTACTTAACAATTTATCTTTATCGTAAAATAATTCTTCTCGGGTTTCGGTTGCATATTCAAAATTAGGCCCTTCAACAATTGCCTCTACGGGGCAAGCCTCTTGGCAAAAACCACAATAAATACATTTTGTCATGTCAATGTCATAGCGTGTTGTACGGCGTGTGCCATCGTTACGGCGCGGCCCTGCTTCGATTGTAATTGCTTGTGCGGGGCAAATTGCCTCGCATAATTTACAGGCGATGCAACGTTCCTGACCGTTTGGATAACGGCGCAGTGCATGCTCACCTCTAAAACGTGGGCTTAATGGACCTTTTTCAAACGGGTAATTAATCGTAGGTTTTGGCGTGAAAAAATAACGCATTGCTAAAATGAACGCAGAGATAAACTCCCTTAAGAATAAGGCGTTTATAGTTTGTTTTATTGTTGCCATCATAATTTAATCTTTCTATTCAATTGCTTATCATTAAGACTTAGCCTACTGAACTATTGGGATACCAACCTGTTATGAAAATGACTGTTGCCACGATAACCACCATGCCAAGTGAAATTGGCAATAATACCTTCCACCCTAGGCGCATTAGCTGATCGTAACGATAACGCGGAACAATTGTTTTCACCATGCCAAACATAAAGAATACAAATACTGTTTTAAGCGTGAACCACACAAAACCAGGAATCCAAGTAAAAGGTGCAATATCTGCTGGTGGCAACCAACCACCTAAAAATAGGATAGTCGTAAACGCACACATAAATGTAATTGCGGCATATTCACCTAACATATAAAGCAAATAAGGGGTTGATGAGTATTCGATCATAAAACCCGCAACCAGTTCCGATTCTGCTTCTGGCAAATCGAACGGTGGGCGGTTTGTTTCGGCAAGGGCTGAAATAAAGAATACGATAAACATTGGGAAAAGCATAAACCAATACCAACCAAACATGCCGTAACTAGTTTTTTGAGCATTCACG
>JABSRY010000051.1 GCA_013214985.1 Hyphomicrobiales bacterium | reverse complement strand
GGAATATTAGAAATAACGGGTTCAACTTGTCCACGTTTAGGGCCATCAATCCAATATCTTGAAATACTGCATTTCCATGTTTCAGCAAACAATATAGATTTGCCATCAAATGCCGTACAAATACCATTAGGAAACACTAAGTCACGTATAACGGTACGCGTCTTATTGGAATTCAAATCGTGACAAATGATACGCCCATTCCCGCGCGCCTCTAACCCATCTAATGCCCAGCTATGCATTTCATAGCGAATAGTAGCTTCACTAAAATATATTTGACCATCTGGCGTTATGTCCAAATCATCCGCTAACCGCAGGCGACTATCGTCATTGATAGAATTCCAAGTACGATTCGTCTCATCAGTAAGTTTATAAACTTTTCCGCTCGGTTTAACGCCGTATAACCCCATGCCGCCGACGCAACTAATTAAATTACCATCGGGGTCATACGCCATTCCGAGCGGGTGGCCTCCAATATGTGCAAATATTTCTTGTTTCTCAAAATTTGGTCCAGAGAATTTTACAATATCACCGTGGCGAGTACCTGCAAATAGGTTGTCATGGTTATCAAGAATAACATCTTCTGGCCCCTCAATTGAGTTAAGACCAATTGAAGTTACTTTTTCTAACCTATTGTTCACCTCATAATTTGTGCCAGATCCCTGTTCCGCGGATGGCGCGTTTGGTAATTCTAAATATGAAGGGCTAACATAAACTTTGTTGATTATCTTATGTCGATTTTTAAGCCATTTAACATCTATACCAACAGCGAATAGTAATATTATACCAAGCGCCAAAGAGCTTGTGCCACCTTGCATACCCATTCGCAACATGCCATTGGTAATTAATAAAACTATTGCTGCCCCCATAACCGCTTTGGCTACAGAACCACGACCGCCACCCAAGCTAATGCCACCTAAAACAGTAGCCGTTAGCACAGAAACTTCCATTCCCACACCTACATCTGAACCCGCACTACCAAGGCGAGCTGCAAAAAAAATTGCCGCTAATGCTGTAAGAATACCGGATACTACATAAGTGGCACCTACAGTTCGTTTAACGTCAATTCCCGCATTATGTGCAGAGCGACGTGCGCCACCAATAGCCATTACATGCCATCCTGGACGCAAACGGCTCATTACAATATGGCCAAAACCCGCTATAACAATAAATACTATCATACTCGTTGGTAAGTTATATATATCTCCATCACCAATAAATTCCCATGCTACTGAATCAAGAAATCCACTAGAAATTTCCACAGCGAAATTTGCTAATATAATATCAAATATTGCTCGAAAAATAATAAGCGTAACTAAGGTCGTTAAAAATGCCCTTAATTTTAAATATCCAATTAAAAATCCGTTGATAGCACCTAGCAATGCTCCAAATAAAAGCACAGTTGGAATAGCCAACCAAAGTGACATATCGAGCATGTTAATACAGGCTAGCATCGCAATGTTGCAAAGAGCAAACATTGATCCAATGCTTAGATCAACACCACCACCTATCATCACAAGCCCCATGGCTAGGACAACTAGTCCAAATTCACTATATAAGCGTCCAAGATCCATTAAATTGATAGATGAGAGGTAATTGGGTAAATTAATTGTAAGATACCCAAATACAACAATAAGAATGATTGCGGGTACGGCAGATTCCATCCATCTTTTAGACAAGATTTCACCGATAAGGTGGTCTGGAATGTATTTATAACGTGCCCGAGTTAGTGCTTTTGCAAAAGCCAATTCAATTCTCCTTGAAAGCAAGAAATCCATATAAGCCGCATTTACTAAAATAGAAATACGGCTTAACTTCGGATTATTTTTCTAAAGACCAACAAATACCTGAATCATAGGTATTTTGGTTGATTTCTTTGAGCGGTGTATAAAGCGCGGCACGCATGTCGCCAGGCTTCATGTCTGATTGGAATATGATTTTAATCATGTCAACAATATCGCGTGATTGTCCAGGAACGTCATAGCTCCAAACCTTATCAAAAACGCCAGACTTAACGTTGTCACATGCCATCTGACTACCACCACCGTTGGTCAAAACGGTAATTTCGTCAAGTTTGCCCGCCTCTTCTACGGCAGCACCAGCACCAAGTGTCATTACATCCCAAAAGCCATAAACGGCACACAGGTCTGGATGTTGTTGCAACACAGTTTGAGTGATTGCTTTTGCTTTAGTGGCATCCCAATCAGCTGCTTGATTAGCAACAACTTTAATTTCAGGATGTTGATTAAGCACATTCATTATACCTTCAATTTGGTATATGCTGCCTGCGCCCGTTAGCACACCTTGAATGATAGCAACTTTACCCGATTTCCCAGAACCTTCACCACAGATCCTAACAATTTCTTGCGCCCCAACTTCGCCAATTTCAACCCAATCAACACCAACATATAAATTGGTTGAATAACTAGATTTCATATTAACCTGGATAACGTTAATGTTTGCGTTCTCAGCTTTTTTAAGTAAACGAGCATACGATTGAACATCTGGATTATGAACCACAATGATATCTGGTTGTTCAGCAATCAATGATGTTAAAGCCTGGGTTCCAGCATTAGTGCTCCAATTTGGATCGCGAACGATAAATTCAAACCCATGCTTATCCGCTGCAGCTTGCATCGCTGCCGCCCAGCCTTCAGTTAGGTCAATACCCATAGCAATCGGTAAAAATGCTACAGTTTTGCCCTTAAATGATTCAAAATATGGTTCTCGCAACTCATCTTTGAGTTCGGCTCTGGCTGTCCCTGAAAGCAAACCCACCGACATAGCGGCTGCCATCCCTATTGTTAAAATTTTCTTAAACATAACTTCCCTCCTTTTAAACTACCGAATGGCAGAGTTAAATATCGCCCTGTTGAGCGGTTTCTTCATTCCTTGGGTGCAAAACACTATCAAGAATGATTGCAAAAAGCAGAATTAAGCTTTTAATGAAATTCTGCATTGTGAATTGAATATCCATAATGGTCATACCATTAAGTAAAGTGCCTATTAATAGAGTACCAACTACAACATTTCTTACACTTCCTTTGCCGCCACTTAATCCAATACCACCAAGAACGACGACGAGAATGACGTCATAAATCATGGTAGAATGAAAAATTCGAGTATTCATTGCTGACACCGACGTTGAAATAATTATACCAGCAAAAAAAGCAATAAAAGATGCCATGACATATTGGGCAGTTATGATAACTCGCACTGGGATTCCCGTGATGCGTGCGGCCAAAGGATTATCTCCAGTGCCATAGATAAATCTTCCGAATCTAGTTTTTGAAAGAATAAGCCAAACCACTATTACAGTAACAAAAGCTAAAATAAGCGACATTGGAATAGGTCCAATGCTACCTTTTCCGATACTTTCAAACCAACCTGTGTCTTCAGGTAAATATACAACATCTAGATCCAACATAAAGGATTTGCCAAGGCCATAAATAAAGATACCTGTGGCTAGTGTTGCAAATAGAGCGGGAATTTCAACAAATGCAATGAGCAAGCCATTCGCAATACCCACAGCCAAGGCACACAATAATCCCAACAATAATGCCAGCCAAAGGCTATAACCATCTTGCATTAGTTGTAACGTCCATGCAGACGAAACGGCCATAACAGCTATCATGGATAGATCAATTCCTCGTCCAATAACAATAATTGCCATTGCAATGCCCAATATTCCCAACACAGAAACATTGCGCATCAGAACAATTAGATTATCAATCATAAAAAAACCAGATAAGCCGAATGAAAATGCTGCAAATAAAACAATCGCTATTAAGAAAACTATCCGCTCTTGTGTGAGCCAATTGGCGTTAAATTTCATAATTAGCACCCTCCAAATCAATCCAAAATAATTGTTCTGTCTTGGACTTCATACCAAATGTTTTCATTCTGTTTCTCCCACCAGCGACTCAAATAAAACTTCAAATAAATCCAATTAAAATTGCATTGTTTTAAAAAGTCCAATTGTCCGACAAATGTTATGTTAATATGACCTGTAGTACATGTCAAGAATTTCTAGACAGTATTTTGGGGTATATTTTACAAATAAATTATTTTCACTAACCAATTGATATAATTAATTTATTCGGTGTAATGATTTCGTGTATCTAAGTGAATTTCTTTATTATAATCATTTAACTTCTTGCACTTTCAACAAATTATTTAAGTCACGTTTCAAAATTTTACCATTTGCATTTCGCGGCAGCGGAATTTTCAAAAAGGTAAAACTTTCAGGCACTTTATTATCTGCCAATTGTTCGGCACAAAGTTGGGCTAATTCACTTGAAGACACTTGCTGACCTTCAACTGTGTAAACTACTGCGTGAACCCGTTCACCTAACACAGGACATGCTCGGCCAATAACCGCCACCTCTAAAACAGCTGGATGAAGGTGAATAACATTCTCAACTTCAATGCTATAAATTTTGTAACCACCACGATTAATCATGTCTTTACTGCGGTCATGGATATAATAATAGCCATTCTCATCAACAGAGCCTATATCACCACTATGCCAATAACCGTTGCTGAAGTTTTCTGCAGTTGCCGCAGGGTCTTCCCAATAACCCTTAGCAACCATTGGTCCTTTTATACAAATTTCGCCACTTTCGCCAATGGGCTTTTCATTACCATTCTCATCCATGATAATTATCTCACCGCACTGAACAACTTTACCGATGCTTGTAGGATAATTTTCAGTTTCACCAGGAGGAACTAGAGTTGCTGGGGACGTTGTTTCCGTTGCTCCATATGCATTAATAAGAACTAAATTGGGTAATTTTTCAGCAATAGACTGAATCACCGAAGCAGGCATTGGCGCTCCACCATAAACGCCAACACGCCATTTTGTTAGGTTATATACTTCTAAATAATCCTGAATTAAGCAAAGGCTATACATAGCTGGAACCATAAGGGTATGGGTCATTTTTTCATCCGAAGCAATCTTCAAAAATGTTGAGGCTTTGAAATGCTCCATCACGATTAAACAACCACCACACCGAACCATTGTCATTAACAAAGCCACCAAACCAGTAACATGGCTAAACGGTACACTTCCCAATAACCTATCATCATCCCGAAGTTTCATTAAATGCACGTAATGCATTGCAGAGTGAATTATATTCAAATGAGTAAGAATAGCACCTTTTGGTTTTCCTGTTGTGCCTGAAGTATATAATATTGCTGAAACATCTTCTTCATTAATGGCCTCAACCATTTCTAAACGAGTAGAATTCAAAAGTGTTTCAAACGAGTTGATGTCTGATATTGCACCAACAACAATTTGGTGCTTCATTTTCGGTATATCATGTAAATCAGGTAATTTATCTCGTAGAGCCGCATCAAAAACAATCGTATTTGCACCACATTGATTGAGAACAAAAGCAATTCCAGGTTGCTTCTCACGAGTACTAATAGGTACAATTATTATCCCAAGCGTAGAGGCTGCAAATGTTGTAACTACAAATTCAATGCCATTACTAAGCAACAAAGCAATTCTATCGCCAGATTTGATCCCCAAAATTTTTAATCCAGAAGCAACTCTTAGTACCCAATCCTCCAACTCTTTCCATGTCAGTCTATAATCCCCAACAATTAGTGCTTCTTTATCTGGGTTTCGTTTTACCGATTGCGAAAACATAGAATATACGTCATTTGGCCTTGCCTCAAAGCAATAAAATTTACGATTATCAAAATGTACTTCTTGACTGATTTTAGGTATATCTGGTGACCAAACTTTCATATCAACCTCCTATTATTTAAAACGAGTATAGACGGCTGTCAAATCTACAACCAACAGTCGCAAAATTTCTAAAACCAATAAAAAGAAGGAAAGTGGCACCATTATTATCACAAGCCATGCTGACCATAGACGAGTACCAATCTGTACAACATGGATTTGTAGTAAGACCTCCTCGGCTTCGTCCCATATAGCGTTCTGGGTGGCTTTTTTTAAAGTCGCGGCACTGTGATGAACACGAACACTCGTACCATCAATCATCTGAATGTCACCTTCATAAGCTTCTGTAATTGTGTCCATAATTAAATCCCAAACACCAGATTTCGTCCATCTATAAAAACGATTATAGCAAGTGGTATAAGGTCCATACCGCTCAGGAAGATCAGCCCAAGGTGAGCCAGACCGTAAAATCCAGAAAATACCATTTAGTACTCGTCGATCATCAACTCGTGGTACACCGCCTGACTTTTGCGGTAATATTGGTTGAATAACTGACCACTCAAACTCACTCATTTCATATCGTGCCATCTTAACTCCTCCTGATAAACAGTGAATCAGATAAACAACAGTTTGAAAACAAATTTTATAATTTAATGAGTGTATGCCCTTTATGCCCATCGGTTCTTTTTCACCTATAAAAATCATTAATCCGAATCTAAAAAACAGTCTTTTTAAACTCGCGCTCTCATTTATAAGACACCTCAAAAACCTCCCTTAAAGCCAACAAATATTTTAGTTAATTACCTAACAATGGCTTGATAAAGTGTGATGTATTTTGGCCAGTCATTATTTTTGCCTTCTTTAATTCTTCCCGCGCAATAATGCGCAAATGTACCTCATCGGGGCCATCTACAAACCGCAATGCCCTGCCCCAAGTCCACAAATAACTTAATGGGGTGTCAGGAGTTATGCCCGCAGCACCAAACACCTGCATTGCACGATCTACAACATTTGTTTGCAATTCTGCTGCTGTCACTTTAATTGCCGAAACATCAATTCGGGCAGCTTTAGGACCATCTTTATCCATGTACCACGCAGCCTTTAGTACAAGCAATCTAGCTCTATCTATTTCAATTCTAGATTTTGCTATCCAATCCTGGATATTTGCATTTTCGGCTAATGCTTTACCGTAGGTCTTACGCTCTAATGCACGTTCGCACATAAGTTCTAAAGCTAATTCACATTGACCAATCGTACGCATGCAATGATGAATTCGACCCGGCCCTAATCGTGCTTGCGCGATAAGGAAACCATCGCCTTCATTGCCAAGCATACTTTTAATAGGAACCCTTACATTTCTGTAAAGCACTTCGCAATGTCCTTCGGGAGCATGATGATGCATAATTGGCACATCTCGAACAACGCTCACGCCGGACGTATCCATAGGCACCAAAATAAAAGAATGGCGACGATGTGGATCTGCATCAGCATTGGAATTAGAAACACCAAATACGATTGAAAATTTGTTATTTGGATGCTTGGCGCCTGTTGTAAACCATTTTCGTCCATTAATTACATATTCGTCGCCTTCACGGATAATGGTTGTTTCAAGATTTGTTAAATCGGATGAAGCAACATCGGGTTCTGTCAATCCAACAACCGAACGAATTTCACCCAATAATAAAGGTTCAAGCAAGTTTTTCTTCTGTTCTGCTGTTCCAAATTTCTTAAGTATTTCCATGTTTCCAGTATCAGGAGCGGAGCAGTTAAAAACCTCAGAACACCACGGAACACGGCCCATTATTTCTGCTAAAGGAGCATATTCTAAATTGCTAAGGCGCAAACCTGGCTCATGATCTTCCAATTCAGGTGTAAACAGATTCCAAAGCCCCTCGGAAAAAGCTTTTGATTTAAGGCGCTCAATTATTTCAAGCGGATAGTTTCCCCTAGCGACTTCGTCATGCCACGCTTGATTAGCAGGTAATATGTAATCATCAACAAATACCTGTATTCTATTTTGTAATTTTTTTATTTTTTCGGGATATTCAAAATCCATGATTTTTCCAGTTTCTAAATTGAGTTTTCAGAAAGAACATTTATTGCCAAGGACGCACAAGCTGCTGAAAGAGCGCCAACAGATTCGGCCTCTTTTCCTGATGCTTGCCCCGTTTTATTTCGAGCTGCAATGCCTTCAAAAATAATGGCTAATCGAAACAATGCAAAAGCTCTATGAAAAGGTAGGAGTGGCAAATCCACACCGCCAAAAGCACGATATGACCTGATGAAATTTTGACGAGATGGTATTCCTAAAGATTGAATATCAATACCCGCAAGACCTCCAAGTTGTTCTCCTGTTAGATCCCAGAAACAACAAAAATGAGCAAGGTCAGACATGGGGCAACCTATTGTTGATAATTCCCAATCCAGAACCCCTATGATACTGGAACTGCCCTTAGCTAACATTAGATTACCAATGCGAAAATCACCATGAACTATACTGGTATGCGCTTCTTTAGGTATGTTATCTCCAAGCCAAATAATAAGCTCTTCAATATTCTTATCTTCACGAGTTTTTGACAATTTCCATTGTCTTGCCCATCGCTCGACATGCCGTTTAAAAAAAAATTCTGAGCGGCCAAATTTTCCAAGCCCCACTGATTGCCAATCTACATTATGCAAAGCAGCTAGAACTTTTGCAGAATTTTCATACACTTTTGTACGAGCTGAAGGTTTAAATGTTGGCAGATCACTATCTGCAACAACATCACCATCTAACCACTCCATCATCATAAATGGCGAACCTAGGACATCTGAATTTGCCTCAAAATACAACATTTTGGGTACAGGCACTTCACCATCTGCCAATGCAGACATCACGCGGTATTCTCGATCAATTGCATGAGCGGACGGTAATTTATTTCCTGAAGGTGGCTTCCGTAAAGCCATTTTTATCCCTTTGTGCTCCACACAATAAGTTGGGTTTGATTGCCCAGAAGTAATGCGCGTGATTTGCACATTTCCTCCACCTAAATATTTAATAAGGTTCTCAGGATTAAAATCAATCTTATGCTGATTTACGTCGTAATACTGGTTCATTTTCTATCCAGATCTCTTGTTGAAGCTGACAAAGGCATATCCAATGGTAATCCTGCAACCTCATAACCACGACGAAAATCCTCTATGTGCTTGCGCATCCATTTGGTTGCCAGCGCTTCATCACCTTGCTTGATAGCATCCAATATATGCCTATGAGCCTCAATTTGACGCTCTGCAGCCTGAAGAACAGCCTCTGCAACTGGCTCATACGCTGGATATAACATGAGCCCAATCGGTTCACGTGCCAACAAAAGAGCTCTGTTGTTTCCAGCCTCAGCAATCAACATATGAAACTCAATATCTACCCAAACATCAACTCCTCCATTGGCTGACAATTCCACCAATTGATTGTAGTTTTCTTCTAGTTTTATTATGTCTTGTTCGCATCGATTTAACGCAGCTAAGCCAGCTGCTAATGGTTCAGTTACATGCGCAACATGCCAAAGCTCCATAAAAGTAACTTTCATCATGCCAAGCGCACGCTTATGCCGAGAAGCTAATTTTTCTGTTCCAGGGATGCTAACAAATAAACGCCGACCTGCCCCTCTACTTAAAAACCCGTCACCTTCAAGACTTCTTATCGCCTCTCTAATAGTAGAGCGATTTACTCCAAACATTTTTGCTAGCTCTACCTCGCCTGGCAATTGATCTCCGGGAAGAATTGTTCCTGCTGCAATTTGAGCCCCTAGTGCTTCAGATACTTTTTCATACGCATAAGAAATTTGGATGGGATTAGATTTTAAGTTCATTTCAATACCTCATATTAGCCACAAATGTTTAGTAGGATTATTTAAAAACTCGCTTGTCGGACAAGCGTACATTTGCAGTAAGTTGCATGAATGTCAACCCAGTTCACGAAGATTTCACCACTTTTCAGGTGCAATTTGCTCAAATTTAGTCATATTCAATTTCCGGTGGTCAGAACAATCTTGCCAATCACCCGTCGATCTTTTAGATCATTCAATGCCAATGCCGCATCTTCAAGCGGGTAAGCTTTGCTGATATG
>JABSRY010000509.1 GCA_013214985.1 Hyphomicrobiales bacterium | reverse complement strand
TTATGCAATGCCTTTTGTACTAGGTGATCCTGGAATTACATATTCAAAAGTTAACGATTTATCGTTTGAAAATAGAACATATTCAGGATATAAAATTGCATATGGTAACAATGTAGGTGATTCACCTGAGGATAATTATTTTGTATATATAGATAAAACAACACATCAAATGGCTTGGTTGGGATATACCGTTACTTATGGAGATGATAAGCCAAGTACTGAAATACATTATATTAAATATACCGATTGGCAGAAAGTAAATGGCTTGTTATTGCCAAAGAAATTACAGTGGTATGACTCAGAAAATAATTTACCAGTAACATCAAGCAATGCAGCAGATTTTGAGAATATTAGTGTTTCTGAAAAAATGATTGACGCATTAAAGTTTGTAAAACCTGTAGACGGATTGATAGGGGAGAAATAAAATTTATTAATTATAAATAAAAAGTCAGTCTATTCTATTGAATAGGCTGGCTTTTTTAATGAGATTTTTTTACTGTTTAGAATCGTTATTATATTTTTCGGTATAACGCTTGTATAGCTCTGTTTGGTGTGTTTCCAAACTAATAGAACGTCCTTGTATAAAAGCATGAGTAAGTTTATTCGTTCTCATATCTAAGGCGTCACCTTCAGAAATAAATAGGGTGGCATCTTTACCAGCCTCCAAGCTTCCTGTAAAATGATCAATCCCTAAAATTTTTGCAGTATTTAATGAAATTAACTGTACAGCTTTTTCTTTGTCTAGCCCAAAAGCGACGCATGTTCCTGCGTAAAACGGTAAATTTCTAGTATTCATACGCTCCATATTTCCGCTAGTATCTAGACCTACTAAAATACCAGCAGTAGTTAAAATATTTGCTAGCCTGTATGGCAAATCATAATCGTCATCATCATTATCAGGAGTACTATGGACACGTTTTAATATTACGGGTATATTGTGTTTTTTTAATAAAGGAATAGTTTTATGGGCATCATAAGCCCCTACAAGGACTAAATTTATTTTTTGTTCTACGGCAAAATTTATAGCGTCAATAATTTGTTTTTCATCATTTAGATGAATGAATACTTTTTTGGTTTTATTGAAGACGGATTTCATACTGTCAAAAACTAAATGAGTAGTTTTTGAATTGTTATATCTTGCATTGGTAAAGAAATTATTTAATTCGGTTACTTGCTCGGTATATTTTTTATTTGGAGTTGTTGGTCCTGGAGCAGCCCACCATCCTGAACTATTAAAAGTTCTAGGCCAGTTAATGTGAATACCATCGTCCTCTTTTATAACTGCATCTTCCCAGTTCCAAGCGTCAAATTGAACAATTGATGAACTTCCGGAAATACGTCCGCCTCTAGGAGTAATTTGTGCTTGTAATACCCCATTTGGTCTCATACTTTCTGTGACTTTAGATTCTGTATTATATGCAATAATACTTCTGATATGCGGATTGAACGTACCGAGCTCTCTATTATCGTTTGAAGCGCGTACTGCATCAATTTCAACCAATCCAAGTGTTGAATTTGGAGCAATAAATCCTGGGTATATATGCTTTCCGTTAGCGTTTATAACAGTTCCTTTTGAGGGGATAGTAGTGGTAGTTGCGTCAGCAACAACAGTAAGCTTTCCGTTTTCAAAAATTAGTATTGAATTTTCTATTAGGGAGCCATTACCAATATGTGCTGTAGCTCCAAGAATTGTTATCGCCTTAGTTTGTTTTGCTCCAGGTGTTTGTTGTGCAAATGTAAACGAACAAATTAGTAATGTAATGTATAGTATGTTTTTCATGTTAAATGAACTAATGTTATGTATAATTTTAAACTCGTAATGTGTTTATTGGTAATCACCTACAAAATCACAATGCATGTGTGGTTTTTCTTCTTTTTTAGGAGCTTGAGTTTTTCCTCCATTATTTTTATGATCAAGCATTAAATTAATTAATTCATTTCGCTCTTTTTTAATTTCAGTACGGAGTTTTAAATCACGGGCTAAGTCAAAATAAACAACACCTTCAATAAGTGTTTTTTCCGCTTTTGCATATACGGATAAAGGATTGGTGTTCCATAAAACAACATCAGCATCCTTTCCAACTTTAATGCTTCCTATTTTGTCATCCAAATGCAATAGTTTGGCAGGGTTTAAGGTTACAAATTTCCAAGCATCTTCTTCAGAGAGGTCACCATATTTTACGGCTTTTGCTGCTTCTTGGTTTAAGCGCCTGCTCATTTCGGAATCATCAGAGTTAAATGCAACGGTGATTCCTTGGTTGTGCATGATAGCCCCGTTATACGGAATAGCATCATTCACTTCATATTTGTAAGCCCACCAATCGCTAAAAGTAGATCCGCCAACACCGTGTTTTTTCATTTTATCAGCCACTTTATAGCCCTCTAAAATATGTGTAAAGGTATTGATGTTAAAATTGAATTTTTCAGCAACTTTCATCAGCATATTAATTTCACTTTGTACATAAGAATGACACGTAACAAAGCGTTCTTTGTTTAAGATTTCTGCCAATACTTCTAATTCCAAGTCTTTTCTATATGGCTTTCCGCTTTTCTTTAA
>JABSRY010000508.1 GCA_013214985.1 Hyphomicrobiales bacterium | reverse complement strand
GTTTTGTAGAGTAACCATTGCGACGATTAGTGACTTGCTTTGGCGACTTATCATGCTTTTTATAACCGATATGATGTTCCATCTCGCCTTCTAAGATGCCATTAACAAGATCTTGTTTTAATTGATGGAAAAATCCATCACGGCCAAATAATGTATGGCCTTCACTATGTTCTAAAAGGGTTCTGTCGCAAATTTTCCTCAGTGCCGAGCATTTTGAAATAAAGAATAACATAAAAGCATTTCAGAGTAATTTTATGTTAAACAGACACTAAAATTTGGCGTTTAATTACAAAAAATGACCTTCAAAAAATTTTGCGACAGAGCCGGTAATACAGTTGACTTTTATTTATCAACCAACGTAACGCAAAGTCAGCTTATCGGTTTCTCTGCAAAGCGTTGAAAGGCCTTAAGGACTGGCAAAAACCAGCCAGAGAGCTAAATGCTATTTCCCAGCCGCCGCCAAAGCCACAACGATCTTGATCCGTTTGGATTGAAGAATGATACAACACAACATTTGTACCCACGCCATTTGGTGAAAACACCACTTCAACGCGTGACGCTGGTTTTAATTCTTTGACACCATCTACAAATGTAACCGAAAGTGACCACGAAAAAACAAGTTTTCGGTTAAGTTCGATTTCAAAATATTCTCCTTCAAACCCCACAGCTTTTTCTTTGTCGCTGGACTTTAGGAATCGCCACGCACCACCAACACGTAAATCGACTTCTGCCGAATGTAACGAATTTGGCCTTCGACCAAACCACTTTTTAATGATTTCTGGGTTGGTCCATGCTTCAAACATTTGTGCGGGTGTAACAGCGAAGTAACCTTCAACAACAATTGTTTCATCACATGGTTCGGTTTTTACAAATTTTAACATTAATTTTGATTTCCATCATTATTCTGTATGTCAATTCCGGCAAAGTAACTGCCTAAATTTTCAAAACTGCTCATCCACATCTCGCGATATTCATCTAGCCAATGCGCTGCGTCTATCATGGCCATGGGATTTAAACTACAATGGCGGGTTCGCCCTCTTTTTTCCATAGTTGTTAAGCCAGCTTCGGTCAATACACGGACATGTTTAGATACCGCTGATTGTGTCATGTTGAATGGTTCCGCCAATTCTGACAAGCTCTTTTCTCCAGCGCGAAGTTGCGCCAAGATGGCCCGCCGCGTGCTGTCACTTAAAGCCGAGAAAGTAATGTCGAGTTTATTCATATTATCTCCGATAGTATACCAATGGGTTGACTAACATAACTCACTTCTATAGTATACCAATCAGTAGAGTAATCAAGAGTTCTCTTCGTCAAACAATAAAAAAGGAAATTTAAAATGACTAATTATATTTTTGCATTTCACGGCGGCAATAAGCCAAAAACTGCTGAAGACAGTAAAGCCATAATGGCGAAATGGGGAGTTTGGATGAAAGGGCTCGGCGGTGCCATCGTTCAGGCAGGTGCGCCGATCAGCCATTCCAATACCGTGACTGCATCAGGAAAGGTTACAGATAATGGTGGTTCCAACCCATTATCGGGTTTTACAATCGTTCAAGCAAATAATATGGCCGCTGCGGTAAAAATGGCCAATGACTGTCCAATACTCGATAATCAAGGAACTGTTGAAGTCGCCGAAATGATCACGCAATAATTCAATCTAGCACATCAATTTGTTTTAGTGATTTTTAAAATAAGAGCATTTGAGCATTAAAATTACATTATGAAAGTATATTATATGACATTTACAATCACTCCTCTATTCGTGGCTTTGTTCGCGTTTATGAATTTAGCACTTATATTCCCAATCGGCCCCTATCGAGCCACGGTAAAAATACCCTTTTGGGGTGGCGAAGATAAGCTCGACCGAATGGTGCGGGGGCACGGCAATTTCATTGAAGTTGTACCTCTGGCACTTATTACCATGGCGACGGCAGAAATACTCGGTGCAAATGGCAAATTAATCATAGGTTGCGGAACCGTATTGCTGCTAGCTCGATTGGTGCATTACATCACCCTTCAGTCAAACCCGATAGGAAAAGGACGCCTCGTTGGCACGCTGGTTTCGATGCTTTCCACTTTGATTTTGATCGGTGCAATATTATTCGAACTTTACTTTGCATAAAACAGCTTCAGTTTTGCACTGCGTTTTCAAATATACTCGCAGTGCAAAATAAAAACCGTTTACTTACTGAATAGCCAAAAGTTAGCACCTTCACCAAATATCTTTAATCCCGTACTGGTCGTGTCCCGGTTTGATGCCGCTTCTTTAACCGCATATACTGCGCACAAGGAGAATATAAGGGGTATTGCCAAGTTGTTTCATTTTAATTGCCAATTAACACGAGGAATAAATCAAAAACTGCTTATAGGTGGTTGGAGGTGATAATGACATTCAAAATGGCACCCGTTTCTACGCTAATTATTTTTTGACAAATATTACCAGTTACTTTTGCAGAGGCAATGATCTCAACTTTATTAGCACTATGAGGTGGTCCCCAAATCTGCGACAGATTTAGTATTGATTTAAGCTACACTTTTCACTGACCAGTCATTGGGTTG
>JABSRY010000507.1 GCA_013214985.1 Hyphomicrobiales bacterium | reverse complement strand
AGTGGCAGAGTTTTACTCCGCCCGCAGTAATAAAACATTACCGCCTCTGTGGACTAGTTTTGCATTGCCGTTTACAACCCAAGGCCTTAACTTTTTGGATTGTGAAGCAAAGTAACCAGAAAAAACTCCCTTATAAGTCGCCACATAAATGCTATGTTCTGCATCTTCTGTTGCACTCTCGATTTCATCGACACTTAAGTTTGATAAATCTTCGGGGAAGGCGGAAACTTGAGCATTAAAAATTTGCTGGGCATCTTTTGGTGTCGCTAGACTGATTGAAATATGTTTACCATATCTGCTATGATATCTACTTAAATCATACATCTCTACATTATCCTATTAATCGATTGTACATGAATTTTAAGTGTAATATTAATACCGTTTTTTGTCCGCGTATAGGGTAAAGTTAATATATGATTAACACGGAAAAAAGTTCAGAATTTAACTCATAATGAGCTTGAATTGAAGCTTGGGTGTTGGGGTGGGCGCAAGCGGGCGTTATGACTAATTTTAGTCTAGTCCAAATATACTAGATACCAAAAGCTAATTGAAATAATAACGGTAATAATTCATATCTATCGCATGAAATACTTTGATCTTATTTTTTTATTTGGTAAATACACGGTAACTAATGAGTGGGATAAGTTGCGTGAATTAATTACCGATGATTTTTACATGACATCTGCGATAAACCATGTCATTGGTGCTGATAACTATATAGAATTTGAGCGCAATCGATCGCTTATATTCTGCCAAGAAACATTACATTTTTTTGAAAGTGTAGATAAGACTGAATATTATCACATCTATAAAATCACATATATTGAGCCAACCGTTTATGAAATGATAGCTCATGAAACCTTTGGTATTAAAAACAATTTAATTAGCTATGCTGTTAGAGATGGAAATTTTTCTGATATGCCAACTGAACTTTTAAACAGATCAACACTTAAGAGCTAAATACAGCGGTTGGGGTGATGCTTAACCGCTTTTTTGTGCCTAGACGGCTTTTGCTGAAATGACGATGCGTTTGTGAAGTGTTGCGAAGATTTCGCTAAGCAAACCCGAAGTTAAAAGCCTAAGCCAAGACAGCATAAGGCAGGTTTTAACGCATAATGATCTTGAGTTGAAGCTTGGCTGTTGGGGTGATCGTAAACGGAGATTGTGACAGATAGGGTTGAATGCGCTAATACTTTGATTATGCATTGATAAGTTGATTAAAGCGATTGACTATAAAAAACATTTAATGCACGTTATGATTGTGTCGAATCACATATAATTAAAAAATTAGGGAAAAACTATGAAAATCAAATTATACCTTTTAGCTGTTGCTTGTTTACCAATTTTAGCTGCTTGTGCAACTCCAGCAGTACCTTTTTAATAGTACTTAACAGTATTGTGTTATTTAAAAAATAGAGGCGGCTAGGATGATTCCTAACCGCCTTTTTTTGTGTCTGAATTTATGTTACAAAACTCAAATATTTATCTATTATAATTTTTCAAAACCTACATCACATAATAGTTTTTGATAACCATGTGAACAATATTAACTGCCGCGGTCGCTGTGATGAATGCCTCCTAAAAGCTGCATTCATCACAGCGACCGACATATCAAACTACGTATCTCTAAAACCTTTTTCATTCGATTGTTTACTGCCCAACCAAACACACGGCGTGAATGTAAATCCAGTACAGCAACAAAATAAAGCCAATTAGGATAGTTTGTGTTTGATGTCCGTACTTAATGAGTTACTTAATGTATCACTTTTCGTGTTGTTTAGAATTGGTAGGTGCTATTAAATAATTGTTTTAATTGATTTATTTTTGATATTCAAGTCCTTTCATCCGTACCATGATATAGTGATCCCCAAGGCGACCATATAGAGTAAAATTGTGCAACTATTTGCTTGCGAATTTAAACTATTTATAGCATATCCGCATTTGGGTAATCTAGAACAATTTTGTAATATACTGTTTAGTATCATGTTGTAATAAATGTGCCAATGCACGGTCTTCACACACACCAAATAACTGCTTATATATGGCCTGATCGTTAGCCATATAGGGTTTGTTGTGTTTTTCTAGTTTTTAACAAATTATAAATTCATCTAACACTTAAGTTGGTTGCGACTAATTCATAATAAGTTATTTATAAGTTTTCTGTATACTGAGTTTAGTAAAGGTATTCTGAATGACGATTAGACTAAAACAATTAATTTTTAAATTTTGTTCTGACAATAGTGGCCAAGTAATTATTATATTTGCAGTGTTACTTATACCAATGGCTGTAATTTTAGGCGGTGCTCTTGATGTTGCACATCAGTATAATCAGTTCAAAAAATTGCAAACATCTATTGATCTAGCAAATTTAGCGGTCGCAAAAGAAGTGGGTCGTAACCCAAGCATAAAAAGCGCGCAATTAAATAAAATTGCAGAAATAATAATGCAGGCAAATTTACCGAGGTCTTCAGCCATAGATTTAGAGCCATTTAATCATTTTTAGGGTTCAATTCCCCGCCCCTTGGGGCGTAGAATGTTCGCATGAGCAAATATATTCATAAGA
>JABSRY010000506.1 GCA_013214985.1 Hyphomicrobiales bacterium | reverse complement strand
CACCAATTCCAGCTCTATAAATTTCAGCTGCAAAAGCGGCTTCATAAATAGCTAAAGTCAAAACACCAGACCAAAATCTAGACACTCCAAAAATAGCAGCTATCACGAAATAGAAAAGCAAGAGCAGAACCAGTATTGGAATGTTTCTTATAATCTCTATATAGGATCGTGCAATGAAACGCAGAGTAATTAACTTACTGTTTTGCATCAGCATAATAACAAACCCCAACACAGCGCAAAGAACAATAGCAATGCCTGAAATTTGAAGGGTAACTCCAAATCCTCTGAGAAAAGGACCAAAATAGAATTCATCTTTATGGATAAAATACAAATACTCTGGAATGCGATACCATTGCCAACGATAGTTTTGCTGCTCTAGCAAGTAAGAAAATCCTAAGCAGACCGTAAATAGAACTAACATAATAATCAAGTAGTCAATCAAGTGATACCACTTAGGAAATTTCATAGGTTTTTATCCTTTAGAAATAGAAATTAGACAGATCAATTATTTATTTTGCAACTTTAATACGCCATTGCTGACTTCCGAACCAATAATCACCCTTTTCCTTGAGAAAACTGTTATTGTGTTTCGTAGAAATCCAGTTGTTCAGGAAGTTTAGTGTATCAAAGTCCCCTTTGACTATACCCATACCGATATGTGATTTGCTTATTACTTCACCAAACGGGCGATGTAGAAGACCAGGGTTATTGTCTGCTAGAAAGGCGGGTTTTGGCGCAGCTGAAACCCACATACCAATATTTCCGCTAATAAGTTCTCGCTCAATAATTGATTCATCATCATATTGACGAATGGTTGCTAAAGGTAACAAGCGCTGAGCAGTTTGGACAGATGTCGAACCACGACGTACGCCTATTGTTGTACTGGAGTTGTTTAGGTCTTCGACAGAGGTTCCTTTTTTAACTTTACTACTATTAGCTACAACATCTTGACCCAAAGTTGAATTGTAGGATTCGGTGAAATTGATTTTAAGATTTCGTGCAGGTGTCGCTGTCATGCCACCGATGATAATATCAAACTTTCCTGTCAAAAGGGCGGGAATAATTCCATCCCATGCTGTAGGAACTAATTCTAATTCAACACCCATATCGTCAGCAAGTTCATTTGCAATATCAATTTCAAACCCAATATATTTTCCAGACTTTGATCGGAACGCCCAAGGTACAAAGGAACCGACACCAACACGAAGTTTACCGCGCTCAACAATGTTATCCAGAACCGAAGGCTGTTCATTGGCCTGAACAACGGTCATCCAAGACATAGCCAAGGCTAAAGTTAGTATGATTTTTTGTAATCTCTTCATAGTTTTTCTCCCATTTTTGTGTGTACAAATCTAAGAACCAGACTGGTATCGTCTAAATATATATTTGATAACAAGTATATTATGTAGCTAAATTTTATAATATTGGTATAAGCTGAAACTAATGTTAGACTCGAGTCTAACATTAGTTTTTGAATCGGAAAGATATCTCAATGGCGATCTTCAGTAATCTATCACAAATCCGTACCCTTCAAGTTTGTAGTCGTGTAAAGAGCTTCACAATTGCAGCTGAAAGTCTGAATTGTTCACAAAGTGCGATTAGTCAACAAGTTCGTAACATTGAGGAAAGACTGGGATTTCTTGTTTTTAAAAGAACTAGTAAAGGAATACAAGTCACGCCCTCTGGACAACGGTTCTTAGAAGTCGTTTCTTACAGTTGGGGAAATATTGAAGCAGCGGCTGATGCCGAACGTCATAAAAGCAATCAACCTATTGTACGAATTCACGCTCCTGCAGGTTTTGCGTCATGTTGGCTGATGCCTCGCATTCCAAACTTCTATAAACAGCACCCTAATCTACAGGTAGAAATAGACACATTTCATAGTGAAGTTCAACCAATGAACATAAATGCCAACGTTAAAATTAGCTATGGAATAGCTTCTGGACAGCCTGCTATGCAGGAAACTATTATGCCTGTTTTTTCACCTGAATTTGCTCGAAAACATCAAATATCACAGGATATTTCTATCACAGATCTTCGCAAAAAAATGCTCCAGTTACCCTTGATCACAGAGTTAAATTACCCATCTATACCCACAGAAGATAGTTTGTACTACTGGGCAAGGTCATTCCAAGTCAATCTACACAACCGAGCTTTTCGTAAGCACTCACAATCCAATATAGTCTTGATGGATGTCGAATTTGGCTTGGGTATAACCATTGGGCGATCTTGCATCACTATGGACAGTCTCGCTTCCGGTAAGCTTATTGGTTTACAAAAGTACAAACTTACGAGCCCATGTTCTTACTATATTAGTTCGACAGACAAAGCTAAATGCACAATCGCATTTTTGGATTGGTTCTATGAAGAAACCCAGACAACTCTGTTGCAAATAAAAGCTTAGGTGTAACGAGCGGTTCTGTCGCAAAGATTTTAGGATTTTATTGATGTTTTCATCTGAGCATATAAACATCTTAAAACAAGCAATAGATTGTCTCTTGAATTTTTGATATATTCAGTTTGTCAGTTAGAATGCTGACACTTCTTTCTATTTGTACAAATAGA
>JABSRY010000505.1 GCA_013214985.1 Hyphomicrobiales bacterium | reverse complement strand
CGTAACATCATATTTCTCCATTAACTCTGAAGGGTTATTGGACGAATATTTAAACGCCACTTTTACGCCAAAGTCATATTCTTGTGTGATATTTGGATATGATAGTAATTGATCGCTTTCCCATTTAACAACCTGTCTATGAGCGTTTGGTGCCAATGGAGCTACTTGTTTTTTCCAAATATCGGTTAAATAGTTACCACTTATGTTTTGTAGTGGTGCCGCATACAAATCTATCGCATGGCCAAACCAATAATCACACCTTTCAGGGCATTGGTAGGCGATACCATTGTCAAATATTTGCCATTGCATGCTATCGGGAAATGGTAAATATTCCGTAAGATATGCTTTTGAAAACTCATTTAGTTTTGAAATTTCATCATATAGTTTAAACATTTATGCTCGATCTTCTGAAGTGGTGCGACTTTTTAGAACATTTTTTAGGTTCGGTTAAAATGCATTTTAGTTATAGTCATGCCGCCATTCTTGCTTTAATTATTTTGAAATATATCTTATTTCGTGTGCGTTTATCAAATGAAGTGTGTAGACGATCTTAGTAAATAAATGCCAAGGGTTATAACTAGAGACGCCCTTGGCCGGTCTATTACGACTTGGTTTGCTGTCCACTAACAACGTATTTTAGGATTTCCACCACCTGTTCAGCTGTTGTCGCCCATGCCATGGCGGCAGCATCGACTTCTTTGAGTGGGTGTATAATGTCTTCGGCGTGAAGGGTGATGTAGGGCGTCCCAACTGCCGCGCAACAACCCGCATCAAAGGCAGCATTCCATTGTTTATACTTATCTCCGAAACGAACGACTGCTACATCACAGTTTTCAATCAGTATTTTAGTTCGTATGGAGTTTACTTTCGCTGATTTGTGATCTCGCCAAAAGCTATTATTTTCTTGGCCGAGTAAATCGCCTGCAGCATCGCTAGCCTCATGATTGGTCACAGCAGAAGTAAACGAAATCTCCAAGTCGTGTTGCCGACAGCCGTCTTCTATTTGCTGTCTCCAGTTAGTATGAATTTCACCAGACAGGTAAACATTTATGGTCATGGGGTATTCCTAGCTTGATATCCGATTACATTATCGGCGAGAATGAATTATCTGCCAATTTAACAAAAAAGGCTGAAGATAGAAAGGAATAGTATATCAATTTAAACATATTGGTCGTGTCCCACTCTCTTGCCGTTCCGATTCTCATTTAAGCAACCATTCGTCCAAAAGCCAATGGGGTTTTTATTTTATTCATTTCAGTAATTTATAGACTGTTGCCCTCCCACTTTTCATTTGTTTTGCAATGGTTGTCGCCCCGACTCTGTTGCAAATAATGCGTTGAAGTGTAAAAATGTCATGTGTAACTTTGGTCGCCTATTTAATTGCCAATACAGGTGGTGGTTTTCTCATTGGTGGCAGTACCTTAATCGCAATTACACGCCAAATATTATTTTTAGCTTATATATCATTTTAAAATACATATAAGCATAGAAATTAAATCAAAACTTGGAGAAAATGTAATGGTTCTAAATGTTCAAAGGAATAATTTATTTTTCCTATATGTAATGGAACTCTGTGCAGGGTTCGCTCGTGGCTCATACCTCGTGTGCATAGGTTGGACGACATTAATAATTAGTGGCAGCGTGGCAACCGTGGGACAAGTTTTCATTGTTTCCATGATAGCCAATATGTTTGCAGGACCGTTTGTTGGAATTCTTGTTGATAGATACAATCGAAAATCTCTAGTGATTGTCGCTCATTTAGGCATTACTGTAACTTTGGCAGCCCTCGGACTAGCCTTATATTTTGATAGTAGTATGTCAATATTTTGGTTCTTTGTAACAGTGATTTTTGTCAATACATTCCGTCTTATATATCAAGGCTCTCACGATGGCTTAATACATGCCAATGCTAGCACCGAGGAATTAGTCCATGCTGTAGCTCGCTTTCGTGGTGTGCATTTGTTAGCAACAGCCATAGGAACAGTTATTGCTGGTATTCTAATAGAATCTTTTTTACCATCAGCTGGATTTCTATTTTCAGCTCTAACCTCTATCTGCTTGATCGTGGTCGTTATCTTTATCAAAGGCGTTATAACCAAAAACAACGCAACAGGACTAAAAGGGTTTTTTCATGATTTTTCGGAAGGACTCACACTGTTTCGTAACAACTCAATATTGAGAAGTTTAACAATTATAGCAGGAATTGCTTTGCCCATTGGGCAATTGTCAAACGCCATTCTATCATCATTTATTCGTGATGATTTAGGCGGCAACAGTAGTGACTTTGGATTTGTTGATGCAGCATGGCCTGTTGGAGGTATGATTGCTGCAGCAATTCTGAGTTTAAAATTACGTGCATTATCTGCTAAAAACATGGAGTATGTATTCGCTTTGATGGTGGGTATTATTACAATATTGTTTTCTTTTATAACTGCTATAATACCCTTGGCTATAGTTCATGCAGCATTGGGATTTTCGGTTTGGATGTGTAGAATTATGATTGATGGACGGATATTACAAACCTGTACAGTCGAGACAGTGGGGCGGTCAAAAGTTTATATTGATATGATGTTT
>JABSRY010000504.1 GCA_013214985.1 Hyphomicrobiales bacterium | reverse complement strand
TTTAAATCAACAGTCAAACCAAAGTGGACTTGTTTTGCGCCGCCCTAGTGGTAGAGTTTTACTCTGCCCTTGACAATACCTGCCGCAGTGCTAAAATTTTCTAACAAAACGCGCTCGGATTCCGTCACACGGACAGAAATTGGAGCAAGGCGTTTTGCTGGTTTATTCAAGTTTTACCTTTCAGGCATAAAAAAACTCTGCCAAAATAGGCAGAGTTCAATGTAAATTAAAAATTATTAGGTTTGGGAGGGTTACTTACTAACGTAGTTATTTAATACCGCTCATGATTCGGGTCTTCGTTTGGAAAGGGTTCTACGTAACCAAAATCGATATTAAGGTGATTTTTTGAAACTGCCGTATTTGAGGCAGATGGTTCTGGGTTTAAGTCCCTGTCTATTGTGACGATAATTTTATACGGTAATGTTTTATCAATAGATGCATACTCTGAGGATAAATGAACATAGTCTTTGTCAATACTATCATAAGCATGGAAACTAAATTCTGCTTCAAAAATCACTTCGACGTCTACGGAAAACGTAAAAGTAATATCATTTTCATTTGCCTCGACGACTATTAGCTGTGAGATTGAGTCTAATAGTATATTTTGTATAACGGCAGAATAAGGTTCAGCATCATAGTCTAGGCCGTTCTGGCAATCAGGAATAAAATCATTGTTTTCAAGTTGTCGTTCTATTGTTTGGCTTATTTCATCAAGAAGTTCTTGTGCATTTCCATCTTTTAACAATTGGATGATTTTTTCAGCAGTTTCATCTTCTATGTCATTAAAATACGAAAGTGCATTTTCAAGCTCGCTTACACAGATTATTGAATTGGAATTTTTCGCAAATTCAGCCCATCCTTTATCAGCACTTACACAAAGCACCATTTTTTCTTGATCTGAGAACTCGGCCTCTAGGCTTAGCAACGCGAATGCATCGGGGAATTCATTCTTTTTCGCGCCCTTGTTTTCAAATGGTGTGGTCGATGAAAAATATCGATTTAGTACTTCGGATGTAATTTTAATATCATTAGCTGCTGGAATAATATTTCCGTCAACATGTTTTAAATAATGTTCAAATTGATTAGTCGCAATTTCTAATGAATCGAGTGAGTTTGTTGTTTTATTTAAAATTTCTGTAATGTCAAAAGGTAAATGCCATTTTTTTAATTGGTTTTTTAGAGCTGTTTTTAACTTAGCAGCTGCATCAGCAGCATCCCTTGAGATATGCCTTTTAACTTCAGATGCAACAATTTCTGAGAACACTACTTTAGTTGGCTCAGATTTGAATTGATCGAGCTTCCTTAATAACGGAAATTCTAGATTGCACTTATAACGATCGAAAATTGAAGTATCTATAGAAATTCCATTAATCTCGCCGCTTATAATTTTCTCTCTTATTTGCTCTTCAGTCAATGTTGGCATTTTTTACTCGCTAATGTATTCTTCTATATTCGGAAATATTTATATTTTCACTTTGCAATATTAGATCACGTATTTTACGATGGCTCAAGTTCATTGATCATTTTTTGAATTTGGCTGTCTAGTAATACATGGTTCCAATCGGATAATTCATCAAATAATTGACTTAATGTTTCTTTGGATTTGAAGGTGTCGGGGGGGGGGGCAATTTAAGTTCGTATCAGGTGTGTCTTGGTGCACTAAAATGTTTTGATTTGTGGAGTGAGTTTTCATGAAAACATTGTCTTCAAAATTGATTTAAAATGAGCTTTTTACGAAAGGAAATGGGTGGTTTAAACTGAAGGCTGAATTACCAGATAAATGTATCTATTACCGAGCCAAATATGTACATAAATTATGGTTGAAAATCCAACTGAAATGGGGTAGAATAGATTCAATCAAATTGGGTCTGATTAGGCCTTAAATATTAGGGCTTTAAATTTTATAAATCATTGATTTTGTTGTAAATATGAGGCAACAAAGCGGATTTTGAATAGTTGGATTTAGTTGCTAAATTACAATCTTTTTTGCCCTTCACCGCTTTCGTGGATTGGCCTTTTCTTAACAATATCAATGCACGGAATCCTGTTGATTTTGTGCTATATGGGGTAGGTGATAAGGTGGGGCAATTCTGTGGTTCTATATTTCAAAATTTCAACTTATGAAAGGTCTGGATTTATATCAAGAATTTGCCATTGCTTAAGCTTGCTCGTAATTAGCGATTGTGGGTGGGGCAAGGACAAAAATATTTATATTAATGGGCTCTACAATCTAAGGTGATGGCATTCAGCATTAGGTTGGAAAGCCCTTGGTTTTTGAACAAATTGTTGATTAAATGAATACAAGGAGTATCCGTCTTAATCAAGCCCTATTATCTTGCCATTTTCGGTCATCTCTTAATAATGCATTTGCGGTAATAATTAGCTTTCTCATCACCGCAACTATAGCAACCTTAAAGGGTTTTCCATTCTCAATTAAACGTTTATATGTCGCCATTAAATCAGGATTATGCCTAACCGCTACAAGTGCCGGCATATAAAGTGCTTGTCGAAGAAATGCTCTGCCACCACGTATAAAACTCTTACCCTGCCAATTACCTGATTGCCTTGTGATCGGAGC
>JABSRY010000503.1 GCA_013214985.1 Hyphomicrobiales bacterium | reverse complement strand
CACAGACAGGCAAACAGTTTAGGCTTAAGGCAAAAGGCATGCCGGTTTTACGCAGTAAAAACTCTGGTGACTTGTATATTTTGGTGAGTGTCGAAACACCACAAAATTTAAACAAACGCCAACGCGAACTATTGCGCGAATTCGCCGAAATTTCAGGCGAGAATGCCAAAAACACCAACCCCGAAACATTCGGCTTTTTTGCTAGAATGAAAGACATGCTAGGCAATAAGGCAAAGGTTGGTTAGGTTATTAGTTCTGAGTTTTGTTAACGCACCATATTCGCCTGCGATTCTGCACTCGCAGGACGCTAATGAGGTGAGCCAACTTGTTGGCAAACTTGGCGACTGAGCCCGTCCGTTAGGACGTAGCAAGCGATACGGAGTATCACGCACGCAGTGGCCAACAGAGAGGCGAAGCCGAACGTAAAAATGCGAGTACCCGAGTATGGGTGAACTGCTAACTTTCTTAAGCAGCACTTACAGCAAATACCAATTTTAATTATTAAAACACAACAAATTTGGTGTCCTGCCCAAGCTCTGGAAGTTTGCATCTTTTCGTTCGGCTGCGCCTCTCTAGTAGCCCCTGCAGGCGCTTGCATCCGCAAGCTTGCTACGTCCTAACGGACGGGCTCAGTCGCCAAGTTCACCAAAAATAGGGTTTTTGGCTCATCGCTTCCGCATCCTGACAACTTTAGATCTCGCTCACCGAAATACTGGGGGGGGGTTCGGTGGCCGAACAAAATTCTGAATTGGCTGAAGTTTTCTCTCCATCTACCACTTTAAACTACTTGAAGTATTTTTATTGTACATTACATATAATCACATGAGAAAATTAAAAATTGTCGCCTACACATTATTAGGCATCACCTCCTTGCTTGTCGCTTCTGGCGTTGGCGTCGACTATTACATTAAGAGTGCAGACCCGATGAATAAAGATCGTATTAAAAGCTCCGCCCAATTTGATGGGGAGTCATTTGTTAACCCTTCTGAACAATCGGCGGCAGGAATATCCACCATTCCTAGCATTATCAAACAATCTATTTTTGATAAACAGCAGCCATCAAAGCCAGAAAAAGCCATTCCTGTTATACAAATTACCAAAGATTTGCTCGATAATTTGTCTAAAGATGAAACCTATTTCTTTAAACTTGGTCATTCGTCTATTCTATTGTGGATTGATGGTAATTTTTGGCTTATCGACCCTGTGTTTGGCGAACGCGCCTCACCGTTTAGCTTTGTTGGGCCCAAGCGCTATCATCAGCCCCCTATCGACATAGCAAGCCTGCCAAACATTAAGGGTATTATTTTTACCCATAACCATTACGACCATTTAGACATTGAAAGCATTAAGCAATTACACCCCAAAACCGAAGCCTTTTATATGCCACTAGGCATTGGCGCCGATTTACTTAAGTGGGGCGTTGCAAAAGAAAAAATTAACGAATTTGATTGGCATGAAAGCATAAAGGTTGGCAATCTTAGTTTAACAGCCACGCCTGCTCAACATTTTTCGGGTCGCGGATTGTCCGATCGGAATAAAAGCCTTTGGTCGAGTTGGGTGGTAAAAAGCGACAAACATAATTTATTCTTTAATGGCGACAGCGGCTATTTTGATGGCTTTAAAAAAATTGGCGAAAAATATGGGCCATTTGATATTAGCTTTATGGAAAATGGCGCCTATAACATATTATGGCCAGATGTGCATATGATGCCAAAAGAAACCGTGCAGGCGCTTGAAGACCTTGATGGTGGTATTTTGGTGCCTATTCACAATTCTACCTTTGATTTGTCTATTCACACTTGGTATGAGCCCATCGAACAAGTGTTAAAGCATGCAGAACAAAAGAATATAAAGGTAATTATCCCTAAAATGGGTGAAGCCATAAATATTGATTCGCCGCCGAAACTTGATAATTGGTGGAAAGAATTGATATAAATATAATGAACTAAATATTGAAATTTAGGTGATAATGGGGCATATAGGGCTAGTTCTTAATAAACGAGAAATATATGGCCTCCATTATCATTCGCGATGCGCTCTTATCCGACATCGATATTTGTCAACAAATCGAGCGAAATGCTGCTAAGCGATTTTTACAATCGGACGATGCGCAAATTCGCGCTGTCGTTAAAAATAGCCCAATTTTAGACATTGAAACCCTAGCAAAATCTGTCGAGCATGAGCTTTGTTTCATTAGCGAAATTAGCCAAGAAGCCGTTGGTTTTATTGCCTTAAAACAATTTGAACAGAGCTGGTATATCGAAGAATTATCAGTTGTTGAGCATGCCCAAAGCCGCGGTGTTGGCAGTGGGTTATTGGCTTATATAAAAATGCTTGCAGAAATTAGGCGCATTGCATCGATCAACTTAATTACCTTTAAAGATGTGGCATGGAATATGCCCTTTTATGCCAGCAAAGGCTATAAACAGATGCTGACAGAGCGCCTTTCAACTCAATTTTTAAATTTGTGGCATGAAGATAATGCTGTATTTGATGCCGATTTAAGAATTTGTATGCAATTGAAAATTGATATTGATAAATTTTAAAGTTATAAACGCATAGAAGCTTATTTTAGGAAAA
>JABSRY010000502.1 GCA_013214985.1 Hyphomicrobiales bacterium | reverse complement strand
AGTGGCAGAGTTTTACTCCGCCCGCAGTAATAAAACATTACCGCCTCTGTGGACTAGTTTTGCATTGCCGTTTACAGGTTTCAGTAGATATTTGAAAAATGCTAAGTGTTATGGCTAATAAAAGTATACCCCATGGAATAATCATTAATAAACCCATGAAATTATGAAAACGGGTCATTTGTTTGACCTTACTAACGGAGCCTATAAAATGATTGGATGAGACAACTGTGACAGATGCAATATTTCCCGCATGATGAAAATTTCCATCCCATAGTTCAATAAACTTACTGCTGTTATCTTCCATATCCATAATGTAATACTTTGTTCAAGTTTATACTTTTATATTATTCAAGTTTATTGAAAAACCAATAGATATTCAATCTACCCATAACACTATTACCAATAGTGTATCAAAGAAATTCTTCCGGCACCTTCAAACCCATTTTTATTAGCTGTCTTATCTTAACTGCCAGAAATTCTTCATATGTAATTTCTTTTTGCTTACCTCTGAACTGTTTCTGTTGTGGGGGTTTTTGTTTCAACCATGCGCAACGTATTCCTAACAATTCTTGCGCGGTTGCATCTGATGAATATTCATAGCCAGATTCGCAATTACAAATTTTGCATATTTCAAAAGTAGTACAGCCAAATTCATCTAACACTGTTATTCCTTGATAACCGCAAACTGAACAACCACTTGGTTTCATTAATGAGCTTTCTTTATAATTAATATACAAAATTACCAATAGTGTTATTTTTCAGAAATAAGCTTGCCGTAATCAAGTGATTTTCTGCTTGAATGATACACTCGTAAAATATAAATAGTATTACCTTTGATATAATACGGCAATAAATACCCATATTTTTTAGACACTTTTTCAAATACTTCATCATGTGAAGTTTTCCTCCCCTTTGAAAGCGAATGAGAAACACTTAAAGCAGTTTCTTGTATATCCGTGATTACATTTCTTAAACCAGTCTCAGACCGTTCGGCTAGGTATGTACGAAGTTCTTCAAGATCACGTATTGCAGGGCTTGTATATTCAATAATCATAATTTTTCATCTAAAATATCTGCAAAAGGTTTTTCTTCTTTTGTACCCCAATTATTCATCCAAGCATGAATATCATCGACTGAATAAGTAGGCTCTGTATCTATGGATTCAATTGCTTTGTCTAACTCTTCAAGATACGCAAGATTTTTCGCTACATACTCCTCAACGGCTATGTTGATAACATAAGAACGAGAACGTTTAATAAGCTTGGCAAAACGTTCTATGTTTTCTTTTGTATCGTCATTAAAACGAACGGTCGTTGCTGAAGACATGGACATAGCTTTCAAAATTATGAAATTCGATATGAATACATTGTATTCATATCTATATAAAAGTCAAATTTTGGAGAGAGAAGAGTAATTTACCACTATTACCAATAGTGGTATAAAAAATCGGCGTGTCATATGTTCTAGAGTTTATGACAATCAAATTTTGACACATAAAAAGACACCAACAAAGCCGTCTTCTCATAAAGTATACTTTTAGAGAACATTGCACATGGTTTGCTTGATAGCGGTAAAGCATATAAAATGTGAAGCGACTCAATAATTAATCAAAGGTGAACCGGTGCAAAAAAATCAATTTGTAAATAGCAATCGTGCCAAACAAGAATCCGGTGCAGCTAATCTAGAAAATGTAGGCAACCTTCTGAGCGAATTACTAGAACAAAAAATCATCAAAGATTTCAAAAAAAGAACGAATTTTTCACGGATCGGATACGAGTATAAATCACAGTATCTTGCTAATTACATCATTCGAACAATTGATAATAAATTCATTATTATTAGAACCAGTAACTCATATAAGCAAGATAGAATTAAAACACCGTATTATGATATCGATGGAATTCTTAATCATTCGAATATATCTGAAGAAATTGTAGCATCAATCATGCTTTATCCAGATGATCAATTAGAAAAAATCAAATCATTCAGAAAAAATATTCTTAGCAAACATGCTCACTCCCCCGCTTCTCATATATTTGTTATGCATGAGTTCGTAGCATTTTTAGAAGTCCTAAGAAACGCTGTAGAATTAGATAACGAACTGAGAGAAGAAAATACACTAATCAGGGATGGTAGTTTTTTTGGTAAAGAAGGAATTAAATACGAAAAACAAATTGTAAATGCTCTAAACAACCATTATTTCTTACAACAACTTATTGAAACAGAGGTTACAGATAATTCAACATTTTCTCTTATTGTAGACACCATATGTACCCAGGGCTAACGCATCAGATTACACGGCGGTATTTTAACCTTTTATATTGATATTTTTCTTATAATAAATTGACAATTTTTCAGTCAATCGGAAATTTTATTGATTAAAGCCTAATTTTTGGTAGTCGAAGACGATTAGTACAAAATATATGCAACATTACACCAAAATAAAGTGAATTATTATGGTTGAAATGCGTTAATAAAAACGCAGTGTAATCTGATGCGTTAGCCCTGCATAGAACGCCTTTGGGCCGTCATGCACGAACATGTCACCCACAATCACTTCTACGCAACTCAAAAACAATTCGCTG
>JABSRY010000501.1 GCA_013214985.1 Hyphomicrobiales bacterium | reverse complement strand
TTAAACAGCTCACGCGTAGCATCTAAAGTCAGTACCTGATAATCCTGCACTTCAAGCAAAGTTTTGGCCTTAAAACCATCACTTTTCACTTCCAGTTTATATTTATTGCGGCTAAAGGTTTCGGTTTTTTTATCATCAAGCTTAGTCACTTTTTTCTCGATCGATTTGGCCTTGCGAGAAAATTTTTCATTATCATGTTCTCGCCCCCATATCGCCAAGCGTTTTGCCGTTGCGGCTAAACGCTCAATTTCTTTTTCTTCATTAGTTCGGCGGTTTTTAAGCTCGGCTTCAAAGGCCAAAAACTCAACACGGGCTTTGCTAAATGGCAGGTTATACTGGTAAGCCTTACCGTCTCTAATAAAAATAGTTTTATTAGTAATTTTGTCTAGCAGCTCAACATCATGCGAAATAATCATAAAAGCATTTTTATAATGATCAACAAAAAACTGCTCAAGTTTAACAATCGCTTCAACATCCAAATGGTTAGAAGGTTCATCCATTAACAAAAGGTCAGGCTCAACAATCATAGCGCGCGCCATCAAAATCAGGTTCACTTGCCCACCAGAAAGTTGATTAATCCGTTTGCTAAAATCCTGTTCAATAAAGCCCAGTTTATTTAAAATTATATCAACCAAGTAAGCACTGTCTTCCCTAATCTCATTTGGCAGTTGGGCTAGTATAATATCATATATTGGCATTTCAGCTAACCGCTCGGGCAAAAACTGGTCAACCGTAGCAGCGACCATACGGTTATTATTAATAATTTCACCGTCAGAAATATCTAAACTTGTTGCCAATATTTTAAGTAAGGTAGATTTTCCGCAACCATTAGTCCCAACTAGGCCAATTCGGTCATTGGCGTTAATATGCATTGTTAAACCATCAAACATTTTTTTATGTCCGTAGCTGAAATCTATATTCTGTGCAGTTAAAAGTGGTTTACTCATAGGAATTCTGTTTTGTTTTATTAGTATTTGGTGGCTCAACTATATTTAGTATAGAATTATCAGCAATTACAATCTAATAAATATAATATTAAACAATAAAGGTGGACACTCTTATGCCTAATAAAGAATATGTGCTTACAATGGCCAAATATAATCTCTGGCAAAATCAAAATTTATTAGAAACGGCAGATACACTTACCGCAGCAGATCGTGAAAAAGATCGCGGTGCATTTTTTGGCTCTATCCAGAATACGTTTTCACATATTTTATGGGGCGATACAGTTTGGTTAAGCAGATTTACGGATACACCCATATCGATCGGCGGTATCCCAGAATCTACAGATCTCATAGAAAATTGGGGTGATTTTAAAAACAAAAGACAAAGCTTTGATGCTCAAATTTTTCAATGGGCAAAAGAAGTATCAACAGACTGGTTTGAAGGCGATTTAAGCTGGTTTTCTGGCGCCGTTGGTAGAGATGTCACAAAACCCAAAAAACTCCTAGTAATACAGCTTTTTAACCATCAAACGCATCATCGTGGGCAAATTCATGCAATGCTAACTGCGGCTGGGGCGAAACCAGGCCATACCGATGTGCCATTCATGCCAGAAACTTATCTCAACATGTAATGTCTAACCCTGTGGGATAATGCACATAAAACCGCCCATAACTTCAATGCAGAATTTCAGCGTAAAATTATGGGCGATAATAATTTAACAATTATATTATTCTGCTAATAAAGCATCTACTGTTTTTGTAAGGCCAGCATAAGATAAGTTACCGCCTGCTTGTTTAACACCATTTACAAAAATTGTAGGGGTTGAGTTAACACCAAAATCAGCACCGCGTTGGCGGTCTTTTATCACGCCTTCGCCAATCGAAGCGTCCGCTAAACATGTATTAATTTTTTCGTCAGAATAACCCGTAAGTTTAAGTAATTTACCAATAGCCGCAAATGGTTTTTCAGCAGACATCCATTTTCTTTGGTTTGTAAATACCAAATCAATAATAGAGAAATACTGGTCTTCAGGCGCACATTGTGCAAGCATTGCAGTCCCACGTGCTAAATCGTCCAAATAAAAATCGCGGTAAACAAATTTAACTTTGCCTGTATCTACATATTCTTTTTTAAACTGCTTAAATGTGTTTACATGAAAATTAGCACAATGCGGGCAGGTTAAAGATGCATATTCAACAATAGTCACTTTTGCATCTGGGTTGCCAAGTATATGTTCAGCAAAACTACCTGGTTTATCAAAATCTGTACCCATCACAGCATCGACTTTTGCAGCCACATCTTCAACAATAGAATTGTCCTGATTATAAAAATACCAACCACCTACTGCAATAACCGCTACAGCAGCAATTGCACCAACTTGCTTCATGCCAAAATTCATTTTTTATTCCCTACATAATTTTTGATAATCTATAATCTAAATCTACTTTAGTAGCAACAAAGCAATCAATTGTGGCAAGAATGCAGCACAATATTTGTTACACAAATTATTCTAATCAACTTTTTGTGATTTATCTTTATAAACCTGCCCACCAAGCGCGTTTAACGCGTTTCGCAAAGCTTCATTTTTTACAGATGCAGTAGATGCAATAACCTTTTGAGGCGTTTTAGGCGCTGGTTCAGCC
>JABSRY010000500.1 GCA_013214985.1 Hyphomicrobiales bacterium | reverse complement strand
CACCCCAAGTAGTGTTGTCTAAATCTAAGATGAGACATTTCTTAATTTTTCCTAGTAAGGCAGATATTAAATTTACCGTTCTAGGAGGAATTCAGGAGACCACTCCAAATATGAATGTTACTGGAGCCTTTATAGAAGATAATCTGCTCGATTTAATGAAGGGCAAAACCGTCATTGCAATCGCCCATAGATTGTCCACCATCTCCGCATTAGATCGTCTTATCGTTCTAGAAAAAGGCCAAATTGTCGAAGATGGCACCCATGATGAATTGGCAGCAGCGGACGGCATTTATGCCAACCTCTGGAAACGCCAATCAGGCGGTTTTTTAACCGAAAAATAATTAGGCTAATAATAGTTTTAGGGCGGATATAAATTTTATCCGCTCTTCATCATTGGTCAATGCAACGCGCAAATAATTGGGGAAGTTAGGGTCATTCCAACCCGCACAAACTATTTTATTGTTAAATAATTTTTCAATATAATAACTTGCCTCTCGTGGCATTTTTACCGAAATAAAGTTAGCACTGGGTTGCAAATATTCTAGCCCCAGGCTTTGTAAATCAGCTTCAAATTTTACCCTTTGTTGCTTGTTTTCAGATAATATTTTCGTGAGCCGTTGATTGTCTAAATATGCGGGCAGGGCAGCAGCGAATGCAAGGCTCGATACGGTAAAATTAATCGTATCATTTTCTAGGCGCGCGGCTAAATCTTGGTCACTGGCTAAGCCATAGCCAATGCGTGCACCCGCCATTGCATAGGCTTTAGAGAAACTGCGTAAAATCAACCATTTGCCATTAGGGCGGTATTTGCGCAACAAAGCAACCATATCAGTCGCGCCGTCAAAAGCCGCATATTCCACATATACTTCGTCAACCAATAGCAAAATATGGTCAGGGGTATCGGTAGCAAATTTAATGATATCTGCTTCTGGCACCGCTAGCCCGCTTGGGTTTGCAGGGGTCGAAAATGTCATCACACCGGTATTTGGCGCAATAGCGTCTATCATGGCGTCTACATCTGTATGTCCATCGGGCTTCAGTATAACGCGTGTTACATCGGCATTAATAATATTATAAACTCGCTCATAACCCCAAAATGTCGGTGCGGGCGAAATAATGTTTAAACCTTCTCTAAAATTAGTGGTTACAACTCGTTGAATAAGGTCAGATGCACCTGCGCCCCAAATTTGCTCATGCGGGCTAACTCCAGTATTTTTCTCAACAGCATGGCTAAGTTCAGTAAAATGGTTGTCAGGGTAGCGGTTAATTTGCTCGGCAGCGGCTAATAAATCCTGCTTCATTTCATTTGTGGGGCCATTCGGGTTTTCGTTTAACCCCAAATAGGTAAATTCATCGGCTTTATCATGGTATCGGCTGGTATATTCAATCGTTGGCGGCGATTTTTTAAGATCACAATGGTCTTCCGCCCAAAAATTCTTATTATATTGAATATCAGAGTTTTCATTAACCGACATATTTTGCTCCCACTAATCATCGATGACACACTAATAATATAGTGCAGTGCAAGTAAAGCCAGCTTAATTGCAAGTGTGGGATAAGCTTTTATCGGGGCGAACAGATATTGCATAAAGACGATGTTTTTTAAAATTTATGTCAATTTGGAGCCAAATCAATTGATAAATGAAAAAATATTTCACCTCTTTTAAATAAAATCTTTTATAAGCATGTTTAAGCAAATATAGCATGGGGTAGTTTGTTCTATGAAACAAGATAGTTTAGATATTTTCATTATCGGCGGCGGTATAAATGGTGCGGGCATCGCACGGGATGCAGCAGGTCGTGGCCTATCGGTTATGTTGGTCGAGCAGGGCGATTTAGCATCCGCAACATCATCAGCCAGTAGCAAATTAATTCATGGTGGCTTGCGTTATTTAGAATATTATAAATTTTCATTAGTGCGTAAAGCACTTATTGAGCGCGAATTATTGTTAAATTCGGCACCGCATATTATATGGCCAACCCGCTTTGTTGTGCCGCATGCAAAACATTTGCGCCCCAAATGGCTTATTCGTTTGGGTTTGTTTTTATATGATGGCCTAAATTTGCGCCAGAAATTAAAGCGCAGCCGCAGTGTAAATTTAACCACCGAAGCCTATGGTAATAGCTTAAAAGATAAGTTTACAGATGGTTTTGTGTATAGTGATTGTAGGGTGCATGATAGCCGTCTAGTGGTGCTAAACGCGCAAGATGCAGCGCAAAATGGCGCTTCTATAAACCCCAACACCAAATTTATTTCTGCCGAAATAGACGATAATGTTTGGCGAATTACCATAGAAAATAGCCAAGGCGTAGAATTTGAAGTGACCGCTAAAACATTGGTCAACGCGGCAGGCCCATGGGTCGATATTGTAAATGATGACCGCTTAGGGTTTGATGTTAAAGGCAGCACAAGGTTAGTAACGGGCAGCCATATTATTGTGCCAAAAATTTATGAAGGCGAGCAATGCTATTTATTCCAAAATGAAGACAATAGAATTGTTTTTGCAATCCCCTATGAAAATAATTATACGATGATCGGCACAACCGATAAAGCGTTTAAAGGCGATGCAAGCAAAGTAGCAATCTCACCAGA
>JABSRY010000050.1 GCA_013214985.1 Hyphomicrobiales bacterium | reverse complement strand
CATTCGAACAAATTGCGGCCTGGACAGAATCTGACGTAGAAAAATTTGATAATGAACTTGAGTTAACAGGCCGCCCGCAAAGAGAAGATTGGGTTGCAAAGGCAAGAATTTTAGCTGCCGAAAAGAATGCCTAATTCATCAGTTATCTCTCACCCGTAATCAGAGAGTTAATAATATTTGTTCTTGATTTATTGCCGTTGAAACGGATATTAAAAATTTGAATGTTTTTAATAACCTTTTTGACATAATGCCTAGTTTCGGCCTTTGGCATAGCTTCAATCCAATTAACAAAACTAATTTCCCCATCCCTAGGATCACCATTAGCTTTTAGCCATCGCTTTACCCAAGTGCCGCCACCATTATAGGCAGCAAGTCCCATAACATATGAGCCGTTATGGGCTTTTATTAGGTCATATATATAACTATTACCTAATGCTAAGTTCAATTCTGGCTTACTATGTAACCATGCGTTTTTATACGCAACCTTATATTTTTGAGATAAATATAAGCCCGTAGGCTTGATAATTTGCATATAACCTTTTGCACCTGTATGGCTGGTCGCATATTGATCAAACATGCTTTCCTGCCTAATCAATGCATATGAAAGAGCCTTTTCGGGTCTACCTGTATAGGTTCTAAAAGGCGGGAACTTAACATTCGGATATGCCTCAATTTGCAGATTCCATCCTTTAATCATACCTTGTCGAGCTGTATTAACCGCATTAGCCTGATTTCTTTGAGATTTTGCAAATTCAACGAGACTGGCCATATTATTGGCATTCTTAGCCGTTTTTCTTAGTTTAATGTAATGATATTTAATTTGCCTAGGTTTATTTAAATAATTATATATTTTTATAAAGTCGGCATGTTGATTTTGATGAATAGTTTGTAAAAAATTACGGTTAATCTTGGGCATGTCGGCAATAGTTAATTGGCTTTTACCAATACGTTCCCCTGCCAATTGGCCGTAAAAAGTATATCTATACTTGGCAGCCTTGTTCAAATAGGTATTATAATTTGCTTGTTGCCCAGTTTTTCTAGCCAATTGCGCTTGCCAATAATAAATTCGGCTTCTCTGTTGCGTATTGCGTGCAATTCTTTCAGATTTATCAAAGTGCTTTTTCGCAAGTTTATAATCAGAAAAATGTACATACGCAATCCAACCAGCTTTAAACTCTGCATCTACATATTGGACGGTCGTAGCAGGTTGATGGTGGCCAGCAAGCAACTTATAAGCCCGTAATTTAATTGATCTATCGTGTTTTTTATCCAACAAACGATGGACGATTCTAAACTTCAAACGCCAGTACTTGCTGTTATAAACAACTATTTGCTTTTTGGATGCTATAGTTTCTAAGGCTCTTAGAGCATTTATATTATCGCGTTTGTTGAAATAATGTAGAGCAAGACTATATTGCAAGCCCATATCTTTTTTTAAAGAATTTGGCACTTTTTTGTAAAGTTCTAATGCACCTTTCTTCTTTCTGTTTTCAAGTGCAATACGGGCTTTATAAAGGGCAGTAAAGCTTGTTCCTGCATAGGCTGCATTTCTAAGAGCGGCAGTTTTCTGACCTTTATTCATCAACATGTCTGAACGTAATTTATAATCCCAATTGGCTAAATACTGTCCCATTTTAAATAACGCGGATTTTTCTATTTTACTGTCCAATGTACTTCGGCGTAAAACTGAGCGTAATAGTTTCAATCCTTGTTTCTGGTGTCCATTTCCAAACATTTGTTCAGCAAGGTATAATTTACCCGCCCCAGTTTTCGCAGGAAATTTATTAAACCATTGTTTGGCAAATCGATCATCATACTGCCCTCTAAAAATTCGTTTTTCAATAATCGACTTTATGCTAGTCAAATTCTTCCAGTCAGGGTAATTTACAATAAAATTCTCAATCTCACTATAATGAGTTACATAACCTCTACTTCTATACAAAGCATGTAACGTAACTTGTCTGGCAGCTTTGTTTTTTATGTCATTAATCAGAATTTTGGCATTACCATATTTTTCTTGCTTAATATTTTCCAAGGCTTGTTTTGTAAGCTTCAAGTCAGTTCCGCTAATATTAGCACTAACGGTGGCAATATTTGTTAAAAATATCGCAAATATTAAAGGTCTAATTATTTGTTTTATATGCATATAAATTATCGATTTTATCCTAGAATTAATTATCAGAACATAGCCTGATAATATGACAATTATAAGATAGCAAAAATTTGCTAAGTCTTTTTGACATCTTGTTAACTAACAAGAACTTCTAAAATTTGAATTAATGTTATAAAGTTTTACTAATAAAAATCGATATATTATAAGAAACACATAATTGGTTTCAATAAAACCAACATCACTACAACAAATTATTAATAAAAATCAAACATCAAGTCCCATCTGGCGCAATCGTTCAGGGTCATCTAGCCAATTATCTCTAACTTTAACAAACAGAAATAAATGCACTTTTTGTCCTAATATCTCAGCTAATTCCAAACGGGATTTTTGACCAATATTTTTAATCATTTCTCCACGGTGACCCAGTACGATTTTTTTCTGGCTTGTTCGTTGAACATAAATCACTTGTTCAACACGAACAGAGCCATCCTTTTGTTCCGTCCATTTTTCAGTTTCTACAGTTAATGAATATGGCAATTCGTCATGGAGCTTAAGAAAAAGTTTTTCACGGGTTAGTTCTGCAGCAAGCAGTCGTGTTGGAATATCCGCCATTTGGTCTTCAGGATATAGCCATGTAGATTCAGGCATTACTACTTCAAGCTTTGCAACCAATTGCTTCACACCATGCCCTTTATCAGCACTTATCATAAAACTATGGCTAAAAGGGTAAAAGTTATTAAATTCTTCAGCCAACGCAAATAATTTTTCTTTCTTGATAAGGTCGATTTTATTTAAAACCAGCCAAACATTTTTAGAATTATTTCTATCCAATTGCTTAACAATATTCTTATTTTCGTCATTTAACCCTTTAGCGGCATCAATTACAACAAGTGTGATATCACAATCTTTTGCGCCGCCCCAGGCCGCTTCAACCATAGCTTTATCAAGCTTTCTTTTTGGTTTAAATATCCCAGGTGTATCGATCAAAATTATTTGTGTAGAGTTGGCAATAGCAATGGCTCTAATACGCGCTCGCGTGGTCTGAACCTTATGCGTAACAATAGATACTTTACCACCAGCTATTTGGTTAGATAAGGTCGATTTTCCAGCATTAGGGGCACCAATCAAGGCCGCAAAACCACATTTTTGTTCTCCATAAACAGGTGAGTGTTCAAATTCCATATTTGTTAATTCCATATTTTTTCACGCAATAAAAACGCTGTTGCAGCTTTTTGTTCTGCGATGCGCTTTGAATTACCAACAGCAAACGCATTTTCTCTTTTATCAATAATTACTTCAATGGTAAATATTGGCGCATGGGCTGGGCCAGATGTTTCAATTACTTTATATTGAGGCAATGGCAATTTTAATTTTTGCGCCCATTCTTGCAACGCAGTTTTAGCATCTTGCTTATGCGGTACATTAGTTTCTAATTGGTTTTTCCATTTGCCTAAAATAAAGGGTTTAGCAACAGCCATACCACCGTCTAAAAACAATGCTGCAATAAGCGCTTCACATACATCACCTAATATAGTTGGGTTCTTATTTAGGCCCGATTTTATCTCATTAGTACCTAAAATTACATATTCGTTTAAATTAAGTTGTTCCGCAACAAGCGTGCACGATTCTTTACGAACAAGCTGTGCAAAGCGTAAATTCAAATCACCCTCATCTTCATTAGGGTAGGCAGATGTGAGATATTCAGCTATCACCAAACCTAAAACCCGATCACCCAAAAACTCCATACGCTCATAATTTTTCAGGTTACCATTTTTAGGCCTCCCGTTAAAATGGAAACTACTATGGGTAAGAGATTGTTCTAATAAATTTTTATTATCAAACTCGTAACCAATTTTTTGTTCTAAATTTTTAAATGATAACATTATTTGTCAACATAATTGTCTAAAGATTGAAACATACGCTCAGTACGCATTGTGTTTGGCCATTCCCAAAATTTATAAAATGAACCACCACCTTTAAATGAAAGCAATAAAAAGTCAGCACGACCAATAATGTCTTCAAACGAAACCATTTTAACACTTGTTTGAAAACGAGCATCGTTAGAGCCGTCTCTATTATCACCCATCATAAAATAGTGCCCACTAGGCACTTCATATACTCTAGTATTATCAGGGTTCACACTACCTTCATTTACAATAACGTCCCCATAATCCAACGTGTTATGTTTCACCCCGGTTGGTAACGTTTCTACATATTGTTCAACAACCTTAACATTCCCGTACGAATCGATGTCGTTAAAATCAGCGATTCTTTGCTTAGAAACTGCAGCGTCATTAATGTATAAAACACCATTTTTAACTTGAATAGTATCGCCAGGTAAGCCCACTAAACGCTTAATAAAATCGGTTTTTTTATCGGATGCTTTAAAAACAACCACGTCACCCAATTTCGGCTCAACCCCTAATATTCGGCCGGAAAATGGTCCAACCGAATAAGGGAATGAATGTTTGGAAAATCCATATGCATATTTAGTCACATACAAATAATCACCAACTAATAGGGTAGGGATCATGGAGCCAGAGGGTATCACCACTAAACCAAAGATAAAGGTTCTTATTATCAAAGCAATTAAAAGTGCTTCAACGACAACTTTGACCAAGTCATATAATTCCTTGCCAAAGCTAGGTGCTTCTTTATCGTTTACAATCTTATCAGACATTTAAAAACTCCACAAAATTCAATTATATATTTAATGAAGGCTTTTGCGTGATATTTCAAGATCAAAGTACAAAATAAAGTGCTAAACGTAAAAAAAATTTGTTTACTTAAACCACATATCTCTATTCAAACTAATTTTATCAATAAATTTGTGTTTAATCGCTGCCGCCATATGCAAACTAATAAAGCCAACTAATATATACGAAAAATAAGTATGGTAAAATGTTGCGATGTCACGCAACTGATCCGATGCCTGATAAATAATTGGCATAGTAAACAACCCAAAAAATGTAAAATCGGTACTACCAGAAGTAATGATTAAATACCCAGAAACTGGCATCAAAATCATTGCTGAAAATAAGATTAAATGCACAAATTTAGCAAGAATTATTTCAATTCTTTCAAATTGCGTGTCATAATCTGGCAGCGGTTTTAATAGCTGCCAGATAATTTTATATAAAACAAACAAAAACGCAGAAATTCCTAGAGAGAAGTGCAATGCAGGTGCGCTATAATAGTATGGGCTGTAGAAATCTAAGCCAACCATATACCACCCTAAAGCGAGCAAACTAATTATCAAAAGTGCAATAATCCAATGTAAAGTTTTACTTACATGCCCTATTTTATTTTGCCGTGTTTTCATGGTCATCCAATTTTACTTTTTAACTGCTTCAATATACAAGCTAATGTCTACTTTTTCTGATTTTGGGCCAAGGTTTTTAGAAACACCAAAGTCCGAACGGTTAAATGAGAAGTCACCTTTAAAACCAACTCTAAAGCCACCCCAAGGGTCTTTGCCATCTGCAATTTTACTGGCATCAATTGTAATCGATTTTGTTGTTCCGTGTAGTGTAAAATCACCAATTATTGTAATTTTATCGCTATCAACTTTAACTTCTTTACTGACAAATTTTGCAGTAGGGTATTTGTCAACATCAAAGAAATCTGCACTACGTAAATGCTTATCGCGCGCAGCCCAGTTACTATCAACACTTGTCATATCGATTTCAATGGTTGTCGAATCAGCATCGGATGAAGAAGGTTCATTAAAGTTCACTTCTCCAGAAAATTTGTTAAATCTGCCTTTCAAAATACTAAAACCTAAATGCATGGTTCCAAATTCTATAAAAGAATGAGAAAGGTCAATTTCATACTTATCAGCAGTAGCAGCTGTAGAGGTAAGCAACCCAGCACTAAGTACACAGCCAATCATGGCACTCTTAAAATAATTTTTGTAATTCATTATATAACTCCAGTAGTGATTCAGAAACACAATATTAAATCATAAAACCAATATGTCTATACTAAATATTAATGTTTATAATCACTTTTTCTTGATAATTCTAATTTTAAAATATCAGCAGCATATTTAAGGGCTTGCATTAAATATACATATTAACTATTATTAACCGAACCTCATTGGGGTGTCTTAGACTGAGATGCTTTTGCAAACCCATTGAACCTGATCTGGCTAATACTAGCGTAGGGAATTGAGGATGCATATCGACCCCTCAGGTGATATATCGGCAAGTGTTGCAAGTATATTTACCAAATTGAAAATTGAAAATTTTAATACCCACCTGCTTACATCTGTAGCGGCAGGGTTTTTCTCCGCCGATTGCATACAGTCGTTTGATATAACGCCTAGCCTAACTTCAAATACCGAAGAAATAGAAGATTTTGTAAATTCTGCAAAAGGTTTATTGGTAAATTTGGGGATGCTAGACATGCCACGTCAGAAATCGAGCCTAAAAGCGGTTAACTTTGCAAATAATCAGAATAAAAAATGGGTATTAGATCCCGTTAAAATTCATCGCAGTCACCTAAGAAAAGAATTTTGCAAAAAGTTAATGAAGCTGTCACCTGCAATATTAAAATTAAATGGAGAAGAATATCAATCTCTATTTTTGAATGATAATATTCTGTCAAAAGCTCTTGAACATAATCTAATAATTGTCAAAACCGGCGTAATTGATGTAATATCCAACGGGCAAAAAGTTGTAAAAATTAGTAATGGGCACGAATTTATGCATTTAGGCATTGCATATGGCTGTGCAACAGGCGCTGTAATGGCGGCTTGCGTTGCCGTGCATCCGAACCCGTTTGAAGCCGCTGTCGCCGCTGTCGCAATTATGGGTATAGCAGGCGAATTGGCGGCCAAAAAAACAACAGGCCCCGCTAGTTTTAGAAACATTTTTGTCGACGAGCTTTATAATTTATCCGAAGATAAAATTATTCAAACCCTAAATATCAGTCAGAATTAACATGGTTGCAGCATTTAAAAAAAACATAACGTCATTATTAAAAGCTTCATTATATGTTGTGATTAATAACGATTATTCCGATCCTGATTTGCAACATAAAAGCAACATGCTAGCAGAAATTGTTGTTAAAAATGGTTGTGATATCGTTCAATATCGCCCGAAAAGAATCAGATATTTAAAAATGTTTAAAGAAGCATCTTTGATTTCGGAAGTTTGCGCGCATCATAGAGTTCCTTTTATTATCAACGATCATATAGATTTAGCGATAGAGGTAAATGCAGATGGCATTCATTTGGGGCAGGGTGATATTAGCATTCAGCATGCCAGAGCAATTTTAGGTAATGATAAAATAATAGGCCTAACAGTAAGAAGTGTTGACGAAGCACTGAAAGCACCCTTACACCTACTTGATTATGTGTCAATTGGTGGTGTTTTCCCCACAAAATCAAAAAAATTAGAAACAAAGCTATTAGGGCTAACTGGCCTAAAAAATGTTATCAAAGTCATAAAAAACAGTCATCCAAACTTACCAATAGTATCGATAGCAGGCCTAAATGAAACCAATATAGCCGATGTTATTAATTGTGGGGTTGATTCAATTGCGGTAATTTCTGCAATATCCAAGGTTGAGTTCCCTAAAATTGCTTGTTCAATGATTAAAGATGTGATCGTTTCCGCTTCCAAAAAAGAGGTGCAGAATGTTTCCTAAAGTAATGTCTATTGGCGGGTCAGATTGCTCTTCAGGGGCTGGTATCCAAGCAGATCTTAAAACTCTTTCAGCGCTCGGCGTATATGGTCAAACCGTCATCACTTCGATAACGGCACAAAACACCCATGGTATCATTTCATCCCAAGCTATAAATGCCAACATAGTAGCCGATCAAATCAATTGTTTATTAGATGATGGTGGCGTAAATGTCATAAAAATATCTATGGTCGTCAATAAAAATATCATCGAGGCGATTAGCCATGCGTTACAAGATGTTAAGGATGTTCCCATTCTTATCGACCCAATAATAAGCTCAACATCGGGCTATAGTTTTCTAAAACCAGATGCGTTTGATGCTTTTTGCAATCAATTGTTACCAATCGCAGATATTTTAATGCCAAACCTTGTTGAATCCGCACAATTACTAAATTGTAAAATGGCGGTTAATTACATAGAAATGGTGGCTCAAGCAAAAGCGCTTTACAGTAAATTCAACTGTAATATTTTGTTAAAGTCGGGGCATTTAGTGGGCAATAAAATTCATGATATATATTATAATGGTATCGAAATAGAGGCATTTACCTCCCAAAAAATCAATGCAAAAAACACTCATGGTACTGGCTGCACCTACGGATCAGCCATTGCTGCAAATTTAGCAATCTCAATAGCGAGCAATAACAGTAAAAATTATGTAGCCGCCATAATTAAAGCAAAATCATACATGGAAAGCTGCATTAAAACAGCCGACCAACTCAATATAGGCACAGGAACAGGCGGTCTATACCATTTTAACAATCAACCCAATTGGCAATCAAACATTGCTTCAAACCAACAATAGAACATAAAACAAAGGTGGAGAAAAAATATGAATAAACCACAGGAAAATCTGAATAAAGCAACAGAAGTTAAAGCAACTTCAAGAAAGTCGTTAGAAGAAGAATTTAAAGTCTCAACGGGTAGTATTATTTCATCAGTTAAAGATTACCAAATAGGTAGTCGGGATGATATTAGAGTGCCAATGCGTAAAATCGAGCTGACAGGCGATGAGCCAGATCAGTTCGTTTATGATACCTCAGGCTTTTACACTGATGAAAATGTTGAAATAGATATTTTAAAAGGTTTACCAGATATTCGTGCTGCTTGGATTGATGAGCGTGGCGATACCGAAATTGTCGAAGGTCGCGAAATAAAGCCAGAAGATAATGGTTTTGCAAAAGGCGAATATTTAGTACGCGCATTTCCCCGAAAAAATGTAGTAAGGCGCGCTATTGGCAATAATAATGTAACTCAATTAGGTTATGCACGCAGAGGCATCATTACCCCCGAAATGGAGTATATCGCAATACGTGAAAACTCATGGCGTAGAAACTTAGCGCATACTATAGATGCCGCAGAAATTATTAAAGACGGCGAAAGCTTTGGTGCCTCATTGCCAGAATATGTTACGCCCGAATTTGTACGTGATGAAGTCGCACGGGGCAGAGCAATTATTCCCGCCAATATTAATCATCTAGAGTTAGAACCAATGATTATCGGGCGTAACTTCTTGGTTAAGATAAATGGTAATATCGGTAATAGTGCTGTTACTTCAACAGCGTCAGAAGAGGTCGATAAAATGGTATGGGCAGCACGTTGGGGCGCAGATACCATTATGGATCTGTCGACAGGCCGTAATATTCATAATATACGTGAGTGGATTATGCGTAACTCACCAGTGCCAATCGGCACCGTACCGCTTTATCAAGCACTAGAAAAAGTAAACGGCGTCGCAGAAGATCTAAGTTGGGAAGTATACCGCGATACATTGATTGAACAATGTGAGCAAGGGGTTGATTATTTTACAATTCATGCAGGCGTGTTGTTGCGCTTTGTGCATTTAACAGTCGATCGTGTAACGGGCATTGTTAGCCGCGGCGGCTCTATCATGGCAAAATGGTGCCTACATCACCATAAAGAAAATTTCCTATATACGCATTTCAACGAAATTTGCGAAATTATGCGCGCTTACGACGTTAGTTTCTCACTTGGCGATGGCCTACGCCCAGGCTCAATTGCAGATGCAAATGACGAAGCACAATTTGCTGAATTGCGCATACTTGGCGAGTTGACAGAAGTAGCATGGGAGCACGGCGTTCAAGTTATTATCGAAGGTCCTGGCCATGTACCAATGCATAAAATCAAAGAAAATATGGACCTGCAATTAGAAGTTTGTAAAGAAGCGCCTTTCTATACGTTAGGCCCTCTCACAACTGATATCGCACCAGGGTAT
>JABSRY010000005.1 GCA_013214985.1 Hyphomicrobiales bacterium | reverse complement strand
GCAATTTGCCTTGCTGCTAAACCCGCAATGTTTTTGCCATGTTTTTTGACTTTAGGCTTAGTGTCATTTTTAATATTATTGCTTTTAGTCAAAACTAACCCTATCTATGATGTTGAAAATACAAAAAGGCTTTTTTAATGCTAGAGTCAAGTCAGATATGTAATCCATATTGTATTTTACTATAAAATGTGATTTTTATAGGTGATATTATTATAATGGTTTGGAGATGACAATGCGCGATGAAATTAAATATAGCGAAGTAACAACGCCAAGCCTGCTAAATGAATTAGAAAAAATGGGCGCTGCACGTGGCAAAGCAATATCGGATGTTGCGATAGAAGCCATTAAAGAAGCTGCGCTGAGACGAAAATTAGCTGATGCTAAAGCGAAATTGCCTAAAGAATATAATGGCAAAGATGGTGTTGAACCTACCCGATATAGCGATTGGGAGAATAAAGGTATTACCAGCGATTTTTAACTAAAAAGAGCAGAGAAAACTCTGCTCTTTTATAATTGCCTCGGGTATCAAAAAAAGTCCACCACCGCTATTTATAAAATAGCACTCCTGATTTCGAATCACCTACCTATTATTTATAAAGATTCATGGTTTTTAATCAATAGCTCTACGACAGATGGGTCGGCTAATGTGGAAATGTCGCCTAAATTATCATATTCGTTTTCGGCAATTTTGCGCAAAATACGGCGCATAATTTTACCTGAGCGTGTTTTAGGCAAACCTGGAGCAAACTGTAATTTATCAATTGTTGCAATAGGCCCGATCTGTTTTCTGACCCATTTAACCAACTCTATACGCAGCTCATCACTGGGTTCGGCGTTATGCATAAGGGTTACATAGGTATAAATACCTTGGCCCTTAATATCATGTGGGAAGCCAACAACCGCTGCTTCTGAAACGGCATCATGCGACACAAGAGCCGATTCTATTTCTGCGGTGCCCATTCTGTGACCAGATACGTTAAGCACATCATCAACACGACCAGTTATCCAATAATAGCCATCTTTATCGCGCTTGGCGCCATCGCCTGTAAAATATTTGCCTTTAAAGGTTGCAAAATAAGTTTGTTTAAACCGCTCATGGTCGCCATAAATGGTACGAGATTGCCCAGGCCAGCTGTCTTTTATACAAAGTAGGCCTTCTGCCTCGCCTTTTAAAACATTGCCGTCATTATCGACTATTTCGGGCTGAACGCCAAAGAAGGGGTTTGAAGCACTACCTGGTTTTAACGCAGTAGCACCTGGTAGTGGCGTGATCATAATACCACCTGTTTCGGTTTGCCACCAAGTATCGACAATTGGGCAATTTTCTTTACCGACGACGTGGTAATACCACTCCCAAGCTTCTGGGTTAATTGGCTCGCCGACGGAGCCTAGTAAGCGTAAGCTTGAACGGTCGGTTTTTGTTACATAATCATCGCCCTGACCCATTAATGCGCGGATAGCGGTGGGGGCAGTGTAGAAAATTGTAACTTTATGTTTGTCGATTACATTCCAAAAACGCGATGCATCTGGGTAGGTTGGTACGCCTTCAAACATTAAGGTGGTGGCACCATTGGCTAAGGGGCCATAAACAATGTAGGAATGGCCTGTAATCCACCCGACATCGGCAGTACACCAGTAAATATCATCATCATGGTGATCGAATACATATTTATGGGTCATGCTGGCATAAACTAAATAGCCACCTGTTGTATGCACCACGCCTTTGGGCGTGCCTGTTGAGCCTGATGTATAAAGGATGAATAATGGATCTTCGGCATTCATTTCTTCTGGCTCGCAAGTCTCACTTAGGCCTTTAATGGCTTCGTGATGCCAAATATCGCGGTCGCTATCAAAAGCCACATCGCCGCCTGTGCGTTTAACCACAAAGACTTTTTCGCCGCCTTTGGTTTTTTCTAATGCTGTATCGACATTGACTTTAAGCGGGGTAGATTTACCACCGCGGTAGCCCTCATCGGCAGTGATGACGAATTTAGACTTACAATCGTTAATACGGCCAGCCAAGGCGTCTGGTGAAAAACCACCAAAAACCACGCTATGCGGGGCACCAATTCTTGCACAAGCTAGCATAGCGTAGGATGCTTCGGGTATCATTGGCATGTAAATGGTAACCACATCGCCTTTTTTAACGCCATTTTGTTTTAGCATATTGGCAAATAGGCAAACTTGTTTATGTAGCTCGTTATAAGTGATGTTTAAGGATTCGTTTGGGTTATCGCCTTCCCAAATAATGGCGGTTTGGGTGCCGCGCTTGGCTAAATGGCGGTCAATGCAATTGGCAGAAACGTTTAATGTGCCGTCTTCATACCATTTAATAGAAAGGTTATCATAATCGAAACTGGTGTTTTTAACCTTGGTGAAGGGTTTAATCCAATCTATCCGTGTGCCATGATAAGCCCAGAAAATATCGGGTGTTTCGGTTGAGCGTTTATGCAAAATATCGTATCTAGCATTGGTTACGTAGCTTTTTGCTTTAAATGCATCATGCGGATGGTGTGTCTCAACTTTAAACATATTTTCTCTCTTTTTTTATTTATCTTTATATTTTTTGTGACGAGTTTAGATATTCGCGTCAATGGTGGCAATAGTGATGACCAGTTTTTTTTAAATGGTACTCAATTTTTAAGCAAAAGGGTAGTCGTCCATTTGGGTGAACTGAGTAACTTTTTACTAAAATGTGGGCGTGGCCAATCATCGCTATAAACGACATTTAAAAATATATAAGGGAAAGCATGGGTTATATTGTGTTAGAAATTGCTATTTTCATGGCTTGAATTTCGACACGCTCAAACAAACCTGCAATGGCATAAGGGTCTTGTGCTAAGAATTTATCTAATGCTGCTCTATCGCTTGCTTCGACAATAAGGTGAGAGCCAATCATTTGTTCGGCATCGTCGATCATCGCGCCGCCAACGACAACCTTGCCGCCAGATGCGTTTGCAAAGGCTAAATGTTTTTCTCGGGTTGCCATTCTAATTTCTAGGCTATCCTTTTTATCGTAACAACTAACAGCGTAATACATTGAATTCTCTTTCTTATTTTAACATTGCCACATAGGCAGCTTAAATGACTTCTTGTTTTAACGGGCGGTTTAGCAATTTTTCTATTGCTGTATCGACATTTAAATCGCCCGATACAATATCGGCAACGGTTTGGCAAATTGGCATATCTACATTTAATTCTTTTGCCCATTTGGCTAGAATAGTAGAGGTGTGAACACCTTCGCTAACACTTTGGCGGCTATCCATTATTTGTTGTAGGGTAAGCCCTTGGCCAAGCGCCACGCCAAGCGACATATTGCGCGATAACAGGCTATTGGCTGTTAGCGTTAAATCGCCAAGGCCAGAAAGCCCAAATAAAGTTTCGGTATTGGCGCCAAGTGCGGCACCAAAACGCCGCATTTCGGCAAAACCTCGGGTGGTTAGGGCTGACCTTGCGCTATCGCCAAATTTTTTGCCATCTGAAATACCACAAGCAATGGCTAAAACATTTTTAATGGCACCGCCAATTTGTGCGCCGATAATATCGGTCGAATGATATAGCCTAAAGGTAGGAATAGATAGCGCTTCGGCTAATTCCTGACCCGTTTTTTTATCTTCCATCGCTAAGGTAATTGCGGTGGGTAAACCCTTGGCAACATCGGCTGCAAAGCTTGGCCCTGAAAGTATACCAGTTTGGGCAATTGGCAGTTCTTCTTGCATGACTTCGGTCATTAATTTGCGGCTAGATTGCTCGATGCCCTTGGCGCAAATTAAAATAGGAATAGATTTTTTAAGATATTGGGCAAATTCTTTTGCAACTGGGCGTACCACTTGAGCGGGGGTTACCCATAAGATGGCATCCATCTCGGCCATATCGGCTAAATTGTTGGTGGCTTCAATGTTTTTGGGTAGGGCAAAGCCTTTTAGATAAATAGTATTTTCGTGCTGGTTATTGATGGCATCCACCACTTCGGGTTCTAACGCCCAAATGTGGGTTTCGTGCCCTGCTTTTGCTGCAACGGTTGCTAATGCTGTGCCCCAAGCGCCTGCGCCAATTACCCCAATTTTTTTATATGCCACTATTATACTCAATTTCTAAAATTTGTGCCGCGTTTTAAAACTAGTGAACGGTACAATTTTTTAAACGCGGTAACAAGTGAATTTTATTATTCATATAACGGCCATCGGGCTTTTGGCGGGGCGGTTAAAGGTGAAACATTGCCTTTTAGAAATTGCGTAATGCCCGCCCATGCGATCATTGCGCCATTATCTGTACATAGATTCGAAGGCGGAACGATAAGTTTGAAATTATGGTTTTTGCCCAGTTCATCCAATTTTTTTGCAATGGCTTTATTGGCAGCTACACCGCCTGCAATAATTAAATTGCAAATTTCATTTTCTGCGATATTACGGTCTTCGCGGTATAGCAGCATTGCGCGCTTAACCCGGTCTGCCAAACAATCGGCGGCGGATGCTTGAAATGCCGCACAAATATCATATTTATCTTGCTCGGAAATGGGTTGAATGGCTTTTGCAGCATGTAAAACAGCAGTTTTTAAGCCTGAAAATGAAAAATCGCAATTTTTACGGCCTTTCATGGGACGGGGTAATTTAAAGCGCGTTGGGTCGCCTTGTTTGGCATAGGCCTCAACAAACGGCCCACCTGGATAGCCTAGCCCCAATAATTTTGCAACTTTATCAAACGCTTCGCCAATTGCATCGTCTATTGTGCTGCCTAATAGTTGATAATCGCCAACTGCATTTACTTGCAGTATTTGCGTATGTCCGCCAGAAATTAGCAATAATAAATAAGGCGGCGATAAACCATCGCTTAACCCTGCGGTTAAGGCATGGCCTTCTAAATGGTTTACAGCCACAAATGGCAGGTCGTGCGCCAATGAAATGGCTTTGCCGCTCATTAAACCGACAATGACACCGCCTAATAAACCTGGGCCCGAGGTGGCGGATACTAAATCTAACTGACTATAATTTAAATTGGCTTGTTTTAGGGTTTGTTCGACTATTACATCCATATATTCTATATGTGCGCGGGCGGCTAGCTCTGGCACAACGCCGCCAAAAGGGGCATGCACATCGGTTTGGGTGTGGATGATATTGGCTAAAATTTCGGCACTGCCATCGGCATTGCGTTTTACAATGGCGGCTGCCGTATCATCGCAAGAGGATTCTAACCCTAGGCATATAATTTCTTTATCGGACAAGTTATCAAACCTTGAATATTTTTTAGCGAATAGCGCTTATTTTATTTAGCTTATAACGCATATTTATTGTAAGAAGGTTTATATTAACCGCCAAGATGAGGCAAGTTGTGAATATTATTCCTGAAAACTTAAATTTACCGATTAAAATTGGCACGAGAGGCAGCCCATTGGCGCTTGTTCAGGCACATCAAACACGGGATCGGCTAAAGTCGGCTTATGGGTTGAATGATGCAGATTTTGAGATTGTGGCTATTTCGACCACCGGTGATAAAATTCAGGGTAAAGCATTACGCGAATTTGGCGGTAAAGGCTTATTTACTAAAGAGATTGAGCAACAATTGGCCGATGGCGGCATAGATGTTGCGGTGCATAGCATGAAAGATGTACCGACAATTTTGCCCGATGGGTTATTGATGACCTGCATTTTACCGCGCGAAGATGTGCGCGATGCATTTATATCGATTAAATATAATGCATTACAAGATTTGCCTATCGGTGCGGTGGTTGGCACTGCGTCTTTAAGGCGGGGTTCTATATTATTAGCCAGCAGGCCAGATTTAAAAATTGTAAATTTTAGGGGCAGTGTTAATACACGGCTTGAAAAACTAGCCAAAGGTGATGTGGATGCGACTTTACTTGCGGTTGCGGGCTTAAACCGACTTGGTTTTTCGGATATGATTACGCAAGTTCTTTCGGCCACCGATATGTTGCCAGCGGTTGCACAAGGGGCTATTGGGCTTGAAGTACGTGAAGATGATAGCGCAATGATTAAGCTTTTATCGGCAATTAATTGCGGGCAAACAAAGGCTGAGATTGGCATGGAGCGGGCTTTTTTACGGGCGCTTGATGGCTCTTGCCGCACACCCATTGCGGCTTTAGCGCAAATATATGGACAGCAGATTGAGTTTAAGGGTAAGATTTTAACACCTGATGGCAAACAAGTGCATGAAGCCTCTATTACCGCACCGCTTGGCCAAGCAGATAATTTTGGGCGCAATTTGGGCTTGGAATTATTAGCAAAAGCTGGGCCTAAATTTTTTGAAACTCAATATAAATTATAAATGTAAATTATGCATAAAATATTAGTAACCAGACCTTTAGAAGATTACCAGCGCACGGCTGATAATTTATTTAAACTGGGGTTTGCTGCTATACATGCGCCAATGATGGTTTTTAAATTAAAGGCATTTATTAAGCCCGATATTAGCCAATATTCGGCACTTATATTTACATCGGCAAATGGTATTAGGGCGATAGAAAAGGCCGATTGTTTTAGCGAAATTATAAAGCTACCCTGCTATGTGGTGGGCGCACAAACCGCCGAAATGGCAAAAAAAGTGGGTTTCAAAATATTTGCAAAAGGTGCGGGTGATGTGAATAGCTTATGTGATGTCATTATAAATGATTATAGACAACGCGGTATGTCTGCTGCTTTATTACATGTTTCTGGCCTACATAAGGCTGGTAATTTGAGCCGAATTTTAAAAGAGGCGGCTATAGACGTTGGCTCTATTCATGCTTATGAAATGTTAGAAGAGGGTTTTATTGCTGAGGATATTCAGCGGGCGTTCATGGGTGATGACATAAAAGCAATATTACTATATTCGCCGCGCAGTGCAAAAATATTTGTAAAAAACATAAAAAAGTTAGGGCTTTTACAAAATATTAGCGAAATACCCACATATTGTTTATCAAATAATATTGCAGAATTGCTCCGCAAGTCTTATCTTAAACATATATATTTTGTAGAACAACCAAATGAAGCAGCATTGTTAAACTTGCTACACAAACAATTAAATTAATAGACCATAATTTACGGGCATTATAATGAGTAATAAGAACGATAAAAACCAAGACGATGACATAATCGAAATTGAAGATGCTGAAATTGTTGAAGATACGAAACAAGATGATGCGGATATACCCGAAATAGATGAAACATCTGATGCACCTGCAATGGATGATGATAATGCTGACGCACCCAAAGAGGTTGCGACGCAAGTAATTGTCAGAAAAGGTGTTGGTTTTGGCGGTTTGTTAATTGCGGCTATTTTGGGCGGTGTTGCAACCATCGCAATTAGTGTTGGCGGTGGTTATTATGCCATGAAAACTAATAATTTGGGTGTTGTCAGTGCTTTGTTTACTGATGTTCAAACTGAAGTACCTGCCGAAAGTAAATTAGATGAATTGGCGGTTCGGATATTGTCGTTAGAAGGTGAAATTGCTGGCTTGCAAGACGGCATTGATGTTTTATCTGAGGATAAGGCTCTAGCTTTACCAGATGATGCTAAGGCTTTACCTGCTGCCGATTTGGCGCCATTGGCTGAAAAAATTACAACATTAGAAACGTTACTTGCAACACAGGCTGAGCAAATTTCGGCATTATCTGTTGGCGTTGCTAATGGAACAAATGGTTCTGAAACAGCTCAAGCAGCAGATGGTGCTCAAAAGCTTGATATTGAAGCAATTAAAACACAAATTTCGGCTTTGAATGAAAAAATTAGCCAAGTAAAACAAGTTGCTGAGACCGCGGCGAATAGAGTGAGTAACTCAACCTCTGGCGGGCAAGCAACGACCATCGCATCGGCTATTGCGGTTGCGTCGCTTGAGCGGGCGTTGCAAGACGAAACCCCGTTTGAAGTGGAGCTTGATGCGCTTAGATCATTTGCCAGTGATAATGATGACCTAAATGCGCTGGGCGCTTATGCCAAAGTGGGTTTGCCGAGTGAAATAACCTTGTTAAACCAATTTGATGCTTTGCTAGAAGCTGCAATGATTGCCGATTTAAAAGGCGAGGGTGCTACAACGCTTGATAAATTTATTGGCAATGCTAAAGCCATTATTTCGATTAGACGGGTTGGTAATGTTGAAGGTGATACCACCGAGGCAGTGCTGGCGCGGATGGAAGTTGCAATTAAAGCTAAAGATTTATCTACTGCAGTTGAAATTGCTGCCATGTTAAAAGATGAAGCAAAAGCGACATTTGCAGATTGGGTAGATGCGGTAAATTCTCGATTAACGGCAACGCAATTAATGAGAAAAGTGAATAGCGATATTTTGAAATCTCTTAGTCAATAATTTGAAATAGACGAGATTAAAAATAATATTATAGTATTTAGGATATATATAAATGATAAAGTTAATTGGGTATTTTGCAGCATTTGTTGCTCTTATAATCGGTGTTGTTTGGTTGGCCAATAACCCTGGTTTTGTTGAATTTAGCTGGTTTAATTATCATATTAAATTAACCATTGGTTTGTTTATTGTAGCCTTAGTTATTTTGATTACTATATCTGTGCTTTTTTGGCGCTTGGTGCGCGGCATATTGGGTGCGCCAGATGCTTTTGGCATTTTCTTTTCGAGTCGTCGCCGTAGAAAAGGCTATAATGCACTTTCAAAGGGTATTATTGCTGCTGGCAGTGGTGATGTTAAAGCCGCGCATAAATTTGCACTGGTTGCAGATGCAAAACTAGACAATGAGCCGCTTACTTTATTGCTTAAAGCCCAAGCAGCACAACTTGATGGTGACAAAGAGCAAGCGCATTTGGCATTTAAAAAAATGAGCGAAGATGCGGCTACAAAAATGCTTGGCCTTAGGGGCTTATTTGTTGAAGCGCAGCAAAATGACGATAGCGCAACGGCAAAACTTGTCGCTATTGAGGCAATTGCCGAAGACCCGCATTCTAAGTGGGCATTGAACGGTTTATTTGATTTGCAAACAGCAGAAGGTGACTGGGGTGGGGCGTTAAATAGCTTGCTCATGGTTGCGCGTTTGGGTGGTGTTACAAATGCAGAGGTTAAACGCAAACGTGCTGTTTTATTAACCGCTGATGCGATGAGTATTGAAAATGATAATGCCGAACGTGCTTTGGAGCTGGCTTTAGAAGCTAGAAATAATGCCGCAGAATTGGTACCAGCAAGCCTGCTGGCCGCAAGGTTATTATTGGCAAAAGGCAGTGTGCGTAAGGCACATAAGATATTAGAAAAATGTTGGCGTTTGGCACCACACCCAGATTTGGGTGCGCTATTTGCTAAAGTAAAAGATGGTGAAAAAGACAAAGCTTGGTTAAAGCGTGTGCAGAATTTTGCACCTAAAGCTGGCATTGGCAATTTAGCCGTTGAAGCGCAAGGCAAAATTGAAGCCGCTGTTTTGGTTGCTAGAGTGGCTATTTTGCAAGAAAACTGGGCTGTGGCTAGGGAGGTGTTAGAAGCGAGCGTTGCGGATGACCCAAGTGCCAGAGTTTGCACGATAATGGCAAAAATTGAGCAAGGTGAACTTGGTAATAAAGGGCATGTTGCCGAATGGTTAGCGCGGGCACAAAATGCGGCAGCAGACCCAATGTGGTTGGCTGATGGGCATATTGCAGCTGAATGGGCGCCCGTTTCGGCGGTTACGGGTGAGCTTGATGCCTATGAATGGAAGTTGCCAGAACATAATTTAGCGCAAGTAGAAGCCGACTTAGCGGCTAATATTTTATTAAAGCACCAAGTGAATGAAACATTGCTTATTGAGGCACAGGAAAAGACGATTGTAGAAGCTGAAGCGGCTGTAAAAGAGCTTGCCGACGAAAAAATAGTGGTGCTTGAAAAATTAGAAAGTGCCGTTTCTAGTGAAGCGCATAAAAATACTGAAATCGCGTTATTAGAAGCTGAAGTTGAGGCTTCTGCTGTCGAAGAAGCGGCAGATGAAGTGGTGTTGGATGTTAAAGAAGATGTTCCGAGCCTAACTGAAAAGGTTTTAGGAAAAAGAGTAACCACGCCATATAGTACAAAACCTGCGGTTGAGACTAAACTTGACGGTGCACAAATTGCAGTGGTGCGCAGGCCAGATGACCCTGGTTTAAGAGATAATGATACTGTTTAAAAGAGGGGCACTGCCCCTTTTTTTTAGACTTGAATTTGAAATATTTGTAATTATATAAAGATAAACTAAATTAGGTGGAACATATGTGGCATAAAATTAAAAGCTTTGCGGACAAGTTAATGGGGCAAAAACTAAGCGGTGCTGACTTAGAAGATGATGACTTCAAATTGTCTGCAGTGGCTTTAATGGTTCATGCCGCGCGGATTGATGGCTTTTATAGTGTAGAAGAAGCCTTAATTATGCGCACCCAAATTAAAAAATACTTTGGCATTACTGACGTAGAAGCCGCAGAATTGGTTAAAGATGCCGATAAAGCCGAGCACGAAGCGATTGATCTTTATAAATTTACCAAAAGCCTAAATGACCAGTTGGACAATGATGGGCGAAAAGAAATTGTTAAATTATTATGGGCCATTGTGTTGGCAGATAATGAAATTACACCATTTGAAGATAATTTAATATGGCGCGTGTCTGAGCTTTTGGGTGTGTCGACGAAAGATAGAATTGCATTAAAAGAGCAGGTAAAGAATTATAATGGAAAATTATAAACCAGTTACAGTAATTACCGGTGCATCTGGCGGAATTGGCGAATATTTAGCTTATGAATTTGCCGCCATGGGCGAAGACCTTTTATTAGTTGCGCGCAGTGCCGATAAATTACAAACCATTGCCGCTAAAATAGAAACCCAATATTCGGTTAATACTAGCTTTTTGGCGTTGGATTTAAGCGAAGCAACCGCTGGTGAGCAGTTAGCGGAACATTTGAAACAAAATGAAATGCAAGTTAGGCATTTGGTTAATAATGCTGGTTTTGGGCTTAATGGCCCCATGCAGAAGCTCGACAGGCTTGAGCAATTAAATATGATTGACCTTAATGTACGCAGTTTAACCGACCTATCTTTACGATTTTTAGATGAAGTAGCAGCAAATGAAGGCGGTATTCTGAATGTTGCCTCGACTATTTCATTTATGGCGGCGCCATATATGGGCGTTTATGGTGCATCGAAGGCTTATGTTTTATCGTTTACCGAAGCATTATCTGGCGAGATGAAAGACCGTAATGTTAAAATATCGGCTGTTTGCCCTGGGCCGACCGCAACTGGTTTTGGTGCACGCTCTCATATGGATAGGTCTGATTTATTTGATCATGTGCCAACTATGAGTGCAAAAGATGTAGCTAAAATAGCATTTAGAGACTATATGCGCCGCAAAACAGTGATTGTAACGGGCATAAGTAACAAACCGTTACCTTATATTATTCGCCTTGCACCAAGATGGTTGACGCGGTTGATTGTCGGAAAACTGATGAATACAGAAAAATAATTAGAGACTTTTTTCAAAATACACACGCTCAAACCCATCTTCTGTTTGTCGGTGGGTTTCAACATAGCCTAATTTGGGGTAAAGCGTTAAATTTTCGGTCATATTAATATTGGTATAAAGCTGAATGGTTTTTATGCCATTTTTTTGGCAAATGATTCGCAATATTGCATTAACAACTTGCCGATGCCGCGCCCCTGATGGTTGGGGCTAACTGCAATATTCTCTAAAAATAGATGCTGATTTTTTGGGTAGAATACGATGTATCCCAACAAGTTATGTTGATGGTCTTTGGCTACATATATAACATTGTCGAGAATTTGTTGTTTGAAATTGGCATTCATCGGGGCGGGTTGTTTGCCAATGCGCTTTACATAAATATTATAGCTTTGATGGGCACACTGTTTTATTGCGGCAAGGTTATCGAGTGTTGCAATTTGAATTGTAATATTTTGCTGCATCGCAATAGTTTACCAAAATGTTTTAAAAAATTATTATAAACTTAAAAGCCATTCGGTTTAGCGAATGGCTTTTATTTTGATATTTATTTATTTTCTTCGGCTTTCCAAAGTTGAGCATCCATAACACTAAGCGCGGTTAGGTTCATCATTCCGCGGGATGTGATGGTGTCGGTTACAATATGTACTGGTTGATTTGCACCCAATAATATTGGCCCGACGGCTAAGCCATTGCCCAGAGCCTTAAGCAAGTTAAAGCATGAGTTTGCAGTGTCTAAGTTAGGGAAAATAAGTAAATTTGCACGGCCTTTTAACTTGGAATTGGGGAATAATTGATTGCGAATTTCAGGGTCTATTGCCGCATCGGCATGCATTTCGCCTTCTACTTCTAAATCAGGGGCGATTTCTTTTAGAATCTTAACCGCTTGGCTCATTTTTGTAGCAGATTTAGTGGGTGCATTGCCAAAATTACTATGGCTGACCAGAGCAACTTTGGGTTTAATGCCGAAGCGTTTTAGCTCTTCTGCTGCCATTAATGTGGTTTCTACAATTTCATCGAGAGTAGGCACTGGGGTTACATATGTATCGCAGAAAAATAGAGCACCACTGTCGAGCACAAGGCCGCTCATTGCGGATACGGCTTTAACTTCTTTGCGCCTGCCGATGATATTTAACACATATTTTAAATGCCAAAAATATTGCCCATAGGTACCACATATCATGGCATCTACTTCGCCGCGCTTTAACATAATTGCTGCAATGGCTGTTGTATTGGTGCGAATGATGGTCTGTGCTTCGGCAGGTGAAACGCCTTGACGTTCCATAATTTTATGAAATTCTTTCCAATAGCCTTGGTAACGGGCATCATTTTGGGGGTTACAAACCTCAAAATCATCATAAGGCCGAATGTGTAAGCCTAGCTTTTCGCAGCGGTTGGCGATGACGTCTGGGCGGCCAATAAGCACAGGGATGGCAATGCCTTCTTCGATGACGGTTTGAACGGTACGCAATACGCGTCTGTCTTCACCTTCGGAATATACGATGCGTTTTGGCTTGGTTTTAGCTTGATCTATAACCGGTTTCATTAGCATTTGAGAGCGGTAAACAAATTGCTCAAGCTCTTCTCTATAGGCATCAAAATCTTTAATTGGGCGGGTTGCAACACCGCTATCCATAGCCGCTTTGGCAACTGCGGGGGCAATTTCTACCAATAGACGCTGATCAAACGGTTTGGGGATAATATATTCGGGCCCAAATGTTAAACGCTCGCCTCTATAGGCATTGGCAACAACTTCTGATGCTTCGACCATGGTTAAATCGGCAATAGCCACAACACATGCGCGTTTCATTTCTTCATTAATAGTGGTTGCGCCCACATCTAACGCGCCCCTAAATATAAATGGGAAGCAAAGTACGTTATTAACTTGGTTTGGCGCATCGCTACGGCCTGTTGCAATGATTGCATCTGGGCGGGCTTTACGGGCAACATCGGGCATGATTTCAGGTACTGGGTTAGCCAGTGCCAAAATTAACGGATCCCGTGCCATCGGCATAATCATTTCGGCGGTTAAAATGCCAGGGCCTGATAGGCCTAAGAATATATCGGCATCGACCAAAGCTTCTTTAAGGGTTGTTTGTTTTTCTTGGGCAAAACCCATTTTTTGAGGTGAGGCATCATTGCGGCCTCTATGCACAAGCCCTGCACGATCAAATAATGATATATTTTCGCGTTTAGCACCTAATGTTAGCAATAGGTTTAAGCAAGCGATACCCGCCGCGCCGCCGCCTGTAGATACGATTTTAACATCTTTAAATTCTTTTTTAACCAGACGAAGCGCATTAAAAATTGCGGCACCCGAAACAATGGCAGTACCATGTTGGTCATCATGAAATACGGGGATGTTCATCCGTTCGCGTAAATCATCTTCTACTACAAAGCATTCTGGTGCTTTAATATCTTCTAAATTAATGGCGCCAAAAGTTGGCTCTAAAGCAGCTATAATATCGGCAAGTTTCTTAGGGTCTGTTTCATCAATCTCAATATCGAACACATCGATATCGGCGAATTTTTTAAACAGAACGGCTTTACCTTCCATCACAGGTTTAGAGGCAAGTGGGCCAATATCACCCAAGCCTAAAACGGCTGTACCATTGGTAATAACCGCTACCAAATTTCCACGAATGGTATAGTCTCTAGCGGTATGAGCGTCTTTTACAATTTCGAGGCAAGCCTCGGCAACGCCAGGTGAATATGCCAGTGCTAAATCTTGCGCATTACCTAAGGGTTTAGTTGCCGTAATGGTCATTTTACCAGGACGTGGATATTTATGATAATGCAACGCGCGTTTTTTTAGATTGTCATCTGACATAGGTGGCTCTCTTTTTTTATTTTGGAATTGTATTAGATTAGTAGACCAAATGGACGGGGTAAAGATTTATTTCAAATATTGATAACTTTGAGAGATTATATTGCGAATAACTAGAGTATTTAAGTATTAAAGGCCAATGATGCCTAAATGTTAAAGATTAACTAATAATCACTAAATTTACAATGTGCTCTTGTGAAAATTTAAAATTTGCTTATATGTATATCTAGAAACAATAAATTAGGGTTATAAAATGATTGCAATTCTCAGTCTTATCAGTTCGGTTATCAGTATATTACTATTTGTTTTGGTAGCGAGTGCTATTATGAGCTGGCTAATGGCATTTGGTATTTTGAATATGAATAACCAATTTATTGCTACCATTTATTCTGCATTACAGCGTTTAACCGAACCTATGTTACGCCCAATTAGGCGCTTTATTCCGCCGATGGGTGGCTTAGACATATCGTTTATTGTGCTAATTTTAGTGCTATATTTTGTTAGTGATCTTGTGAAATATGATTTGCCCCGTTATTTGGGATTAATAAACTAAGCAGCTTGATTTGACCTTGAAAAGGGCTATAAAAGGCGCATAAAATTTATATTTTTCCAATATTTATGGAGAAGCGCTATGACGGATCAAAATTCAAAACTATCTGGTGGTGATGCTACTAAAATCGATGCCATTAAAATTGATGGAAGGGCGATTGCTCAAAAATTACGGGATAATTTAAGTAAAGCGGTTGTTAACCTTCAGCAGCTGCATAATATTACCCCAACATTGGCCGTGGTTTTGGTTGGTAATGACCCTGCATCTGAAATTTATGTACGCATGAAAGCCAAGCAAACCAAAGAGGTTGGTATGCGCTCTATTGAACATAGATTGCCCGCTGACACGAGTGAAGAGGCGGTGCTTGAGCTGGTTGAAAAACTTAACCAAGATGATGGCGTTAATGGTATTTTGGTGCAGTTTCCTGTGCCAAAGCATATTTCCCAACAAAAAATTATTGAGCTGATAGACCCGTCAAAAGATGTTGATGGTCTGCATCCGCTAAATGCAGGTAAATTGGCTGCGGGGGTGGATGGTTTAGTGTCTTGCACGCCGCTTGGTTGTATTAAGTTGGCCAAGCATCAATTGGGTGATTTAACGGGGCTAAATGCGGTTGTTATTGGCCGCTCTAACTTGGTTGGTAAGCCAGTTGGGCAATTGTTGCTAAGAGAAAATGCAACCGTCACTATTTGCCATTCGCGCAGTAGAGAAATAGAAAAAATATGCCGCAATGCCGATTTGTTAGTGGTTGCGGTTGGCCGTGCCAACATGGTTAAAGCCGATTGGGTAAAAAAAGGCGCATGCGTTATTGATGTCGGTATGAACCGAGTAACCCAAGAAGACAATAAAGAAAAATTATTTGGGGATGTTGACGCCCAACAAGTTATAAAAGTTGCGGGTAGTTTAACGCCTGTCCCTGGTGGGGTTGGCCCGATGACTATTGCATGCTTATTGCATAACACCTTACAAGCAACTTGCGCCCAGCATCATATTGAGATGCCAAAATTATAAATTGAAGCATAAAAAACCCCCATATTTAGCTAAAAATATGGGGGTTGAAACTTTAGAATATGCGTTTAATTATTTTTTAACGCGATCAAAACCTTCTAATATTTTTTGTTTTGCAACATCGACGCCTTCAAAACCTGTTACTTTTACCCATTTACCAGGTTCAAGGTCTTTATAATGCTCAAAGAAATGTTGGATTTTTTCAACAGTTAGCTTTGGCAAATCATCAAGTGTTGATATTTCTTTATATTCAGTTGTTACTTTATCGTGCGGTACAGCAACGATTTTTTCATCTTGTCCGCTTTCGTCTTCCATTAGTAAAACACCAATTGGGCGACAACGAATTACTGACCCAGGCACAACTGCTTCTGGTGAAACAACCAATACATCAACAGGGTCGCCATCATCTGACAATGTTGCTGGCACATAGCCGTAGTTGCAAGGGTAATACATTGGGGTGAATAGAAAACGGTCAACAAATACCGCGCCAGAAGCTTTGTCTACTTCATATTTAATTGAGCTGCCCTGAGGAATTTCGATAATAACATTAATGTCGTTTGGCACATCTTTGCCAGCAGGAATTTTACTTTCATCCATGATTTTTTCTCTTTTTATTGGAGTGCGTTATGTGTTGAATATATGGCGCTAATTATACATCGCTATTTTCAGTGACTGTATCATCCGCGGTTTTTGAATCATCTTTTGGTTTGCGCACTTTAGCACGGGGCTTGCGTACGGGCTTTTTGGGCTTTTCGCTTATTTCTGATGGTTCTAAATCTGGCTTGGCTTCATCGATATTCTTGGCTTCATCGACATTAACGGGTGTTGTTGAGGCAACGGGTTTTTTAGCGACGGGCTTGCGTTTAGGGCGCGGGCGTTTGGGCTTATGCTCGGTTTCAGTTACTGGCGTTTCAATAACTGGTGTTTCCGTTACGGGCGTTTCAATAACTGGCGGCGCAGCAACTTCAATCACTTCATTGTTAGAAAGTATGTCCACTGGCATGTTATTGTTATTCGTCATGCTGGGTGCATCTTCAATAATATTTTCGGGCGCCATTTCTAAATCGGGCTGCGAATCGGCTGCGATAGGCTCGGCATTCGCATGCGTTTCGCGTTGTTCAGCGCGTGCTGCTTGTCTTGCTTCGTGCGCGGCGCGTTGTTCGGCCTGTTTTGCTTCGTGTGCGGCACGTTGTTCGGCTTGTTTTGCATCATGCGCGGCGCGTTGCTCGGCTTGTTGTTGCGTTGCTGTTGCTACAATACGTTTATAATGTTCGGCATGTTGAAAATAATTTTCGGCCTTAATGCGGCTGCCTGCTGATATGGCATCATGGGCAAGAGACATATATTTTTCGGCAACGGTAGCAGCATTGCCACGAATTTTCACATCTGGGCCATTGCTGTCAAAACTTTTGGTCAGCATGTTTTGCGACTTGCTGCTGTTGCTATTATTGTTGCGACGATTACTGTTATTATTATTATGGCGACCGCGTCGGTTGTTTTGTTGGCCTTGTCTCATACGATTATTTTCATTTGGGGATCTCACTTAGGATCTCAATCTGTTATTTAAATTGATAGTTAGACTCTAATCAGAAATTTATATTCAGATGATTAGTATACTGATATTCACAGGTTAATATTCAGTATGTTATGGAAACAAACATTGCTTTTACAATCTTATTTCCAGTAGACTCTATATTGCTTTTTAAGGCATTCCAACAATAAATTGGTTAAAATACAAATTTCTTTGGTAAATCTTCTATGTTTATCCCCAAAATGTGTAAATTAATCAATCGATTTATGCTTGCTAATGATAATTCTTGGATTTTTACCCAAATCATAGCCCAAGCCATTACGAATTTTACCCAAATTTTGTTGGCTTGCAATTTGTTGCATTTCGAACATATCGGAGTGAAAACCATTTTTATGAAGAATTTCGAACAAAGTATCGGCCTGATCATAACCCATTTCGAAAATTAATATGCCGTTTGGCTTAAGATAATTAGCGGCTTGTCTTGCGATAATATGGTAAGGGTCAAAGCCATCGAGGCCACCATCTAACGCATCTAATGGGTCGTATAATTTTACATTATCGTCTAGTTGGTTAATATCAATACTGGGTATATAGGGCGGGTTTGATATTATAATATCGAACTTTTGTGATGGTAATTCATCGAACCAATTTGATTTAATAAACTCGCAACGATTTTTTAATTTCAAATTCGTGGCATTGATATTGGCAATTTTTAATGCCTTTTCAGAATAATCGATGCCGATACCTGTTGAATTTATATATTCACTTAGCAGGCTTAGTAATAAGCAGCCTGTGCCTGTACCCAGATCCAGTATATTTAGTGGCTGATTAGAGGGGGGGATGAAATGTAGTAGGGTTTCAATTAATATTTCGCTGTCTGCTCTGGGGTCAAGCACATCGGCGCTTATTACAAATTCCAAACCCCAAAATTCGCGAGATTTTAATATGCGAGAGATCGGCATATGGGCAAGGGCTAATTTTTCGGCAGCTTGAAGTTGTTTTAGTATGGGGTCGGCTATAATATCTGCTTGTTGCAATATAAAACTTGTATAATCGAGCTTCAAATAGTGGCAAATGAGAAATCGCGCATCTAATTGCGCGGTATCGCTATCAATAGCCGTAAGCTTTTGGGTTAATTGCCGATAATATTGCTCGATATTCATTTAGATTAAATTTCGTTCTGTAGAGCCGAAAGCTTGCGGGCTTGGTCGTCATTAATCAGTGCATTGATCATTTCATGAAGGCCATCGCCTGCTATTAACTTATCCAGTTTATAAAGCGTTAGGTTGATACGATGGTCGCTAACTCGGCCTTGTGGGAAGTTGTAGGTTCTAATGCGTTCACTACGGTCGCCGCTGCCAACCTGTTCTTTTCGGTCTCCTGCGCGAATATCGTGCAGGCGTTGGCGTTCGGCTTCGTAAATACGTGAGCGCAATACCATCATGCCTTTAGCACGGTTTTTATGTTGGCTTTTTTCATCTTGTTGCGAAACCACAATGCCTGTTGGAATATGGGTGATGCGCACCGCACTATCTGTCGTGTTAACCGACTGACCACCTGGGCCAGATGCTCTGAAAACATCGATGCGTAAATCTTTATCTTCGATTTTAACATCGACTTCTTCTGCTTCGGGCAATACGGCAACAGTAGCGGCTGATGTATGCACACGGCCGCCTGATTCGGTAGACGGTACGCGCTGCACGCGATGTACGCCCGATTCGTACTTCATTTTGGCGAACACGCCTTTGCCAGCAATGGTTGCAGAAATTTCTTTAAAACCGCCCCGTTCGGACGCGCTTTGCGATATGATTTGTAGTTTCCATCCATTTAAATCTGAATAACGCTTATACATGCGGAATAAATCGCCAGCAAAAAGGGCTGCTTCATCGCCGCCAGTGCCTGCGCGCACTTCAAGAATGGCATTTTTTTCATCGGCCATGTCTTTTGGTAACAGTAAGATTTGCAGATCATGCTCTAGTGTTGGAATGTTTTTTTCTAATTCAGAAGCTTCTTCTTTGGCCATTTCGATCATTTCGGCATCGGAATCTTTATCATTTAAGATTTCTTTTAGGTCGATAATTTCCTGACGAACATTGACGATGTTTCTGAGCATTTCAACCACGGGCATGAGGTCTGAATGTTCTTTAGATAGCGCAATTAATTTGCTAGGCTCGGGGCCAGATGATAATTCGGACTCAACGGCATCAAAACGGCTAAGTAATTGGTCAATTTTTTCTTGTTTTATCATATTATTATCCGTTAATGCCGCCATATATTAAAGTAAGTTCTTTAACATTGAACACATTATATTATCTAGTTTTTGATTTGGTTTAGTCTTTGTTCGAACGGCATTAAATGCAAGGGTTCATCCGCTTTGCCTAACTTACCAATTAATTCTTTACCTTTATAGATATTAATCACGCCTGCGTCACCTAAAGAAATGATAACCCCTTTAATTTTTGGTAAAGTGATAATTTTTTCAGGCGTTAGCTCACCGTTAAATAATATTTGAGAATTGTCGTCTTCTATTAAAATCCAACTATTTTTTTGCGAATGTAGGCTATATTTATTGCTATCTTCTGGCAAGTCGGCCAGTGCTTTTAGCTTGGGGTTGGTAAGTGGTAGCTTGTTTGGTACGGGCAAAGATTTTTTAATGCTTTGGCCTATATCTGTGTCCACTTTATCTATGACTGTTTTATCGACAATGGCTTGTTTAATTTGATCGGTAAGGGATGAAGGGTCTATTGTTTTATCAATAATATTTTTAATACCATCAACGGTTTTTGTTGCTTGGTCGGGCAATGTTATCGCATCGTCAGTTTCTAGCGGCTTTTCGTTTAATATAATGAGCGGTTTTTGGTCTGAAATCGCCGTGGGTGTGTTTTGATCGGTCGAGCCTTTTTGAATAATTTTACTTTCTAGGGTGCCAATTTTCTTAGCACGTTGGGCATCTGGAATGGCCTGTTGATCGTCAGAATTGCTGATTACTTTTTCTGCAACAATATTTTGAGTTGTGGTTTTATTTAAAAAGTAATAACCCGTTACGCCTAAAGCAATAATTGCGATAAAAGCTAATATTAACATAAACCAATAAAGTTTGTTTTGTTGGTTAGGCGCTGAACTCGTGGCAATCGGCTCGTCTTTATATACGGTTTCAAGCTCTGGCGAAGTGTTAACCACATCGAGTTGTTCATGCAATGATTCTGCGGTTCGTAAACTGTCAATATTGGTTTTTTCTAATGCGACTAATGTTTCTTTTGCTTCTTCTGCAAAGGCATCTTCATATTGGGTTTCATCGTGAATATCTATTTTTTTAGCATCATCATTTGCGTAATAATTTTCTTGAAAATGGCTTAAAATATCGTCGGCAGTTAGACCCAATAATGCCGCATATGTATGCACATAATAATCTAAATAATCTTGCTGTTCTACATTTTGAAACTGGCCTTGTTCCATCGCTTCAAGTTCGGTGAATGATAGCCCAGTATGTTCATTTAGGTCGCTAATATTATAACCGAGAACTTCTCTTGCTTGTTTAAATTGATTGCCTATATCGGTTAGATTTTGGTGCTTTTGTTGTTTTATCGTGGCCAATTTCTTACTTTCTTCAGCGTCACTAGGCCATAAGCGGGTTAGGGCAGAATGTTGATCTTTTAAATTTTCAGAACTCGTATTCTCTGACATCTGGCTTCTTTTAATATAATTATTTGTTAATAATAAGTTATATATAGTTGTTAAACCAGTATTTTTTTAGATAAACCAAAAATTAAAGTCTAAACACCGGTTTTTATTTTATTTTCTATCATATAATCTGAAATAATATCGTTTATACCCTCTGACCCTTGGTCCAAATGCAGGTTTAAATATTTTGAAAAATCTTTAATATCCAACGATCTGACCATCATTTTAACCCGCCCAACGCTGGCGCTGTTCATCGATAGGTTTTTAAGACCAATACCCAACAAAGCCAATGCTAGTTTGGGTTTACCCGCAATTTCACCACATAAAGACAAGGGTATGTTGGTTTTTTCGGCTTCAACAACAATAGTTCGA